>DASRYP010000857.1:0-4939 GCA_035687165.1 Actinoplanes sp.
TGGCCCGGGTCCTGGTCGGCGCAGGCGACGCGATGACCTTCATCAGCGTGTTGCGCCTGGTGCCGCAGTGGTTCCCGGGCAAGCGGGTACCGGTGCTGACCCAGTTGACCGGTCTGGTCGGACAGGCGGGCCAGGTGCTCTCCGCCGTACCGCTGGCGGTTCTGCTTGCCGGGCCCGGCTGGACCACCGCGTTCCTCTCCGCCGCGGGCGCCGGGGTCTTCGTCGCGGTCGCGGCCTTCGTGGCGTTGCGCGACACCCCGGAGCGGCGGATCAGCAGCGGCGCCGCGGTCACGATGCGGCAGCTCCGCACGGACCTGAGCGGCGCCTGGCGGCATCCGGGCACGCGGCTCGGTCTGTGGACGCACTTCACCACCCAATTCACCGGTACGGTCTTCGCGCTGATGTGGGGCTTCCCGTTCCTGATCGCCGGGCAGGGCCTGCCGCAGGAGACGGCGAGCTCGCTGCTCACCCTGTTCGTGCTGGTCGGCATGGCGGCCGGGCCGCTGATCGGGATTCTGGTGCAGCGCCATCCGCTGCGCCGTTCCTGGCTGGTGCTGGGGGTGGTCGCGGCCAACGCGGCCGGCTGGGGCCTGGTGCTGTCCTGGCCGGGGCACGCGCCGCTGCCCGTGCTGGTGATACTGATCGTCGCGCTGGGCCTGGGCGGTCCGGGCTCGATGATCGGCTTCGACTACGCCCGGACGTTCAACCCGCCGAGCCGCCTTGGTACGGCCACCGGAGTCGTCAACGTCGGCGGCTTCGTCGCGTCGCTGCTCTCGATCGAACTGATCGGTCTGATCCTCGACGCGCGTACCGGGGGCGGCGCGACCTACGACATCGGCGACTTCAAAGTGGCAATGTCGGTGCAATATCTCTTCATCGTGATCGGCGTCGTCGGAATCCTGCGAACCCGCAGGCTGGCCCGGCTACGCATGGCCGAGGAGGGCATCCTGGTACGTCCGCTTCGCGAGGTTTGGGCCGGGCGGCGAGGTTTAGCGATCGGCCGTGCGGTAAAGGCGAAGAGCTTGACCCGACAGGACTGACCGGGCAGCGACGACAGGGCAGAGGAGGACATGGCTGAGCACGCACCGGACCGGGTCTGGTCCGGCATCGACATCCCCAAGACCATCGCCGGAACTCTCGCCGCGGTATCCGCCGCGGTCATCGGTTCATATCTAGGCGTCGCGGGCACCCTGATCGGCGCCGCCGTGGCCAGCGTCATCGGCTCGGTCGGCACCGAGCTCTACGCCCGCTTCATCAAGCGCGGCAGCAGCAAGATCAAGTCGACCTTCGTGGCCGAGCCGGCCGCCGTCGGCACCCCACCCGTGGCCGCGGCCGCGGCCACGGTTCCCTCCGAGGAACCGGCGCCGACGGCGCCGGCCAAGATTCGGTGGGGGCGGATCGCCGGCATCGCGGGCGCGCTCTTCGTGTTGGCGATGGGCTCCCTGACCGCGTTCGAGCTGATCAGCGGAGAGAGCGTGCCGGCCGCGGTCGGGCACGAGACCAGCTCGACGACGACCTTCTGCTCCGCGTTCTGCGGGAAGAGCGAGGGCGGTCCCACGACCGCGCCGTCGGAGTCGGGTTCGCCGTCGCCAGCGGCGGACAAGGACCAGCCGAGGACCACGGAGCCGAGCGTCGAGCCCACCGGAACGGCACCGCAGCCGACCGAGCCGACCGCGCCGGTGCAGACCGGCGGCACGGATCCCGGCACGGCGCCGACGGATCAGCCCACCGACGGGGACACCCAGCCGGGCGACAACCCGGGAGACTCGGAACAGCAGCCACTGGACGGTTCGCCGCAGAGCGCCGACGGAACGGAGTAGGCCGATGGACGGCAAGGACGTACTGACCGACGCCTTCGGGCGCCTCCCCGAGCTCGTGCACACCGCCGTGCACGGCCTCACCCCTGAGCAGTTGCGCTGGCAGCCGGCCGCGGGGGCGAACTCGATCGGCTGGCTGGTCTGGCACCTGACCCGGGTGCAGGACGACCACGTGGCCGAGGTGATGGGGGCCGAGCAGATCTACGCGACCGGCGACTGGGCCACCCGGTTCGGGCTCAAGGACAGCTCCGAGACCGGGTACGGGCATGACGGGTCCCAGATCACGGCAGTGGTCCCCGAGAGCGCACAGGTGCTGGAGGACTACTTCGCGGCGGTCAACGACCGTACGGTCGGCTACCTCGTCGGTCTCTCCGAGAACGATCTCGACCGGGTGGTCGACGTCCGGTGGGATCCGCCGGTGACCCTCGGGACCAGGCTGATCAGTGTCTATGACGACGACGCGCAGCACGCGGGACAGGCCGCGTACGTTCGCGGTCTGCTCTGACGAAAGGCGGAGGCCCCAAGGGCCTCCGCCTTTCGCAGAACGTCAGGACGACGCCGGCTCGGTGAGCGGCAGCCGCACCAGGAACCGCGTGTCGCCCGGCGCCGATTCCAGCCGGATGTCGCCGCCGTGCCCGTTCACCACGATCCGGTACGAGATGTCGAGTCCGAGGCCCGTGCCCTCACCCACCGCCTTGGTGGTGAAGAACGGCTCGAAGACGCGTTTCTTCAACTCGTCGGGCACGCCCGGCCCGGTGTCGCCGACCGAGACGACCACGTGGTCATCCTCGCGGTACGTCTTGATCGTCAGCGTGCCGGCGCCGTTCATGGCCTGTACCGCGTTGTCGATCAGGTTGGTCCAGACCTGGTTGAGCTCGGCCGGGTGGGCCGGGATCTGCGGCAGCGTCCGGTCGTAGTCCTTGACGACCCGGACCCCGTTGCCGATCTTGTGGGTCAGCATCACCAGAGTGCTGTCGAGTCCGCCGTGCACGTCGATCCACTGGTGCGCGGCCCGGTCCATCTGCGAGTACTGCTTCGCGGCCGAGACCAGCGACGACACGCGGCCGGTGGCGTCCTCGATGTCGGTCATGAGCTGCTCGGTCTCGAGCGCGTAGCCGATCCAGTGGATCGTCTGGTCGAGCAGTTCGGGGCTGCCGACGCGCTGCTCGATCAGGCTGAGGCAATCGAGGTCGATACCGCCCTGGGCGAAGACGGGCGCCAGGTCCCAGCCGCCGGTGACGTTGCGCTCGTCCATCCAGTCGCCGAGCTCGTCCTCGCGGTCAGCGGCCTCCAACGCGGTGAGCGGCTTGGCCTTGGCGGCCCGCTCGATCACGTCCTCCTGCAGCTCGACCAGGGCCGTGAGACGGTCGGGGGCGACCTTGCCGGCGGCCAGCATGCCCAGCTTGTGACGCATGCCGGCGACTCGCTGGCGCAGCGCGGCGGTAGCCCGGGAGGCGGCCGCGGCCGGGTTGTTGAGTTCGTGCATGAGGCCGGCCGAGAGCGCGCCGAGGGCGGTGAGTCGCTGGCGCTCGCCGACCGCGGCCTGGGTGCTGCGCATGCCGAGGGTGAGGCCCTCGAGCAGGTGGATCGCCATCGGGAACCACTCGCGCATCATGTGGCCGAAGTCGTCGGCGCTCATCACGAAGAAGTCGGCGTCGTCGAGCGCACGCATGCTGGCCATATATTTGCGCTCAAGGCCGTCGTCGCGCAGATAGGACTGGGTGGCGCCCATGTAGACGCCGCGCTGCTCGGTGCGGGTCGTCTCGACGTCGTCCTGCCCGATCCGGCGGGTCAGGGCGATCGTGCCGCTGAGCAGCACGAAGAACTGGTCGGCGGGGTCCCCCTCGCGGATCACGGTGCCGCCGGCCGGCATGTGCATGGTGCAGCCGTGCGCCGAGATCCAGGCGAGCTGCTCGTCGGTCAGCTTCTCGAAGAGGAACAGGGTGCGCAGATCGGCCGGGGTCAGCGCTCCGGGATCGCAGGGGACGAGCTGGACCGCTTCGGTATCAGTCATGAGTTACTGCGCCTCCAGATAGCGATGGACCAGCGTGACGGCCATCGCGCCCTCGCCGACCGCCGAGGCCACCCGTTTGACCGAGTTGGCCCGCACGTCGCCCGCCGCGAAGATGCCGGGAACACTGCACTCAAGGTAGAACGGATCGCGCTCCCGATCCCATCCCTTCGGACGGGTGCCATTCGAGAGCAGGTCCGGCCCGGTGTAGACGAAGCCCTTCTCGTCGCGGGCGACCGCACTGCCCAGCCAGTCGGTGCGCGGCTCGGCGCCGATGAAGACGAAGAGGTAGCCGCACTCGACGGTGGTGCTCAGCCCCTCCTTGCTGTCGCAGATCGTGATCGCCTGCAGGTGCCCGTCGCCCTGCGCACCGACCACCTCGCTGCGGGTCCGCACCCGGACGGTGTCGATCTTGTTGAGCTGCTGGATCAGGTAGTACGACATCGACGCCTCGAGCGAATCGCCCCGGACGAGCAGAGTGACCGTCCTGGCATATCGCGAGAAGAAAAGTGCCGCCTGCCCGGCCGAGTTCGCGCCGCCCACGATGTAAACGTCGGTGCCGGCACAGGAGGGCCCCTCGGTCGACGCCGAGCCGTAATAGACGCCCGAGCCGGTGAACTCGGCGATCCCGTCGGCGACCAGGGGACGATAGGCGACGCCGGTGGCCAGCACGATCGAGTGCGCCGAGATCTCGCCGCCGTCGGCGAAGCTCAGGGTGCGGGCCGAGCCGTCCGGACGCAGCCCGGTGACCTCACGGGTGGTGAGCACCTCGGCCGAGAACTTACCGGCCTGCCGCCGGGCGCGGTCGGTGAGCTGGGCGCCGGAGATGCCGTCGGGGAAGCCCAGGTAGTTCTCGATGCGCGAGCTCTGGCCGGCCTGTCCGCCGACCGCGCGGCGCTCGACCAGCAGCGTCCGCAGGCCCTCCGACGCGCCGTAGACGGCCGCCCCGAGCCCGGCCGGTCCGCCGCCCACGATGATCAGGTCGTAGAAGTCTCGCCCCGGCGCGGTGGAGAGCCCGACCGCTTCGGCCACCTCGGTCGTCGTCGGCTGTGCCATCGCGCGCCCGTCGGCCGTCACCACCAGCGGGATCGATTCGGGGCCCACGCCCGCG
>DASRYP010000858.1:0-3603 GCA_035687165.1 Actinoplanes sp.
GGAGGACGACTGGCCACGGGCCTACGAGGCTCTGCTGCGGCGTGTCGGCGTGGTCGGCGGCCCCGACGGCCGGTCGCACCGGATCTCCTCGGTGCGGGTGACCATCGAGCCGTTCAACCTGCGCGACAATCCCCGCCACGACCTGGTCATCGACCGCCTCGCCTACTGGTACTACCACCCGCGCGAGTGGCTCAAGAAGATCGCGCTGATGGACGACGTCTACCTCCTGAACAGCCCGTTCACCTTCCAGTCGATGGAGAAGCACGCGGCCTACTGCGCGATGATCCGGCTCGGCCTCAAGGTGCCCGAGACGGTCCTGGTGCCGTACAAGAACCCCCTGGACAACAGCCGGTACGCCTACACGTCGGCCCGTTACAACCAGGCGTTCGACCTGGACTCGACGGCGGCTCAGGTCGGCTATCCGTTGTATATGAAGCCGTACGACGGGGGTGCCTGGGTCGGGGTCTCGAAGATCCGCAATCCGGACGAACTGCACGCGGCGTACGACGCGTCGGGGGAGCGGTTGATGCACCTGCAGGCGTCGGTCGAGGGGTACGACGTGTTCGCGCGCTCGCTGACCATCGGCCCCGAGACGATGGTGATGAAGTTCCGCCCCGAGCAGCCGATGCACAACCGCTACGAGGTCGACCACGGCTTCCTCAGCGAGGCGGCGGGCGACGAGGTGGTGACGATCTCGAGGCTGGTGAACGCGTTCTTCCGCTGGGAGTTCAACTCGTGCGAATCGCTGGTCCGCGGCACCGATGTGCACCCGATCGACTACGCGAACGCCTGCCCCGACGTGGCGGTGACGTCGCTGCACTACTACTTCCCGTGGGCGATGGCGGCGCTGCTGCGCTGGACGGTCTTCTGCGTGGTGACGGGACGTAAGCCGCGGCTGGACACGGACACGTCGGTCTATTTCGCGGTGGCGGACAATCCCTTGCTTTCGTACGCCGAGAAGCTGGCCGAGTATCGCAAACTGGCGGACGACTACTTCGAGGCCGATCGGTACGCCGATTTCTGTGAGCGCTACCTGGGCACCATCGACGAGATCGTCTACGACTGGGTCGATTCGGACGAGTTCCGGTCGCTGCTGCGCGAGACGATCCGGGCCACCTACCCGGTGCACGAGCACGAGAAGTTCCAGGCGCACTTCGGTGGGCTGATCGACACCTGGGTGCGTGAGCACGCCCGATAGCGCTGATCGTGCGCAGGGGGCCTCAGCAGCGCGGACTCCGATGTCGTAGCCCCGGACTACTGTCGTCAGCGTGCGGATCCGGATCGAGGGACGAGACCTGCCCGCCCGGCGCGGCGGGGCCCAGGCCGATGCGCTGCGCCTGGCCAACGTCCACGTCGGGGTGCAGCGCGACCGCCAGGTCGTCGAGGCGGTCCCGGCGTGGGCGTCCGCCGCCGCCTGGGAGTTCGAGATCACCTCGCGGGAGGTCGATGAGCTGCTCGACGTCGGCGGTCCCTGGGTGCACGGCCGTCCGGGCGCCCGCTTCCTCTATCTGAGCTGGGGCAACGTCGACGGCGCGGCGTTCGCGATGTTCCGGCGGGCGAAACTCCTGTTCGGTGACGTGCCGACCGCGCTGCTGCGGCAGGCCCACGACGGTGCCGGCCTCCTCACCGCCGAGCTGGGGCTGACCGACGGCTTCGGTGGCCCGCTGTGCGCCCGCGTCCGGCCGCCCGCGATCGTCTGGTCCCTGCGATGACCGATCTGATCGCGGCCGACGTCCACGTGCTCCACGGTTTCGTCGCCCGCGACGGCTCGATCAACCTGTGGGGCGAGTCCGACACCCAGAACGAGGCCGGGCGCGGCGACCATCCGTTCGCGCTGGCGGCCTCGCGGCTGCCGATCGGGGAGACGCGGCCACCCGCCACGCTGGTGCTCCCGTCGACCAGCACCGGGCCGCTGCCCTCACCCCAGCTCGGTCTGCCGCTCCGGCGCGGCACCCCACGGCTGCGTGCCTGGCAGGTCCCGGCGATCACCGTGCCGTTCCTCGACGACGAGGTCACCGGGGAGTTCGACGGCCGGCTCGGCCGGTCGGTCGAGTGGCTGCTGGAACTGTGCGACTTCGCCGCCGACCTGGTGCGGCGGGGGCGGGTGCTGCCCGCTGTCCACCCGCACGGGCCGACCGCGCGGTGGCGGCCGGTGCTCACCGGTTTCGACGCCGTGCACCGCGACGCCCTGCTCCGCCGGCTGCCCGCTGCGGCCCGGGCCGAGCGTTCCCGCCCCGGCGACGTGGTCGGCCTCCCCGCCGAGGATGCCCTGGCCGCGGCGCTCGACCGGCTCGTCGACGGCCTGGTCCGCACCCGGCTGGCCGAGTCCGGCGTGCGGCTGGGCGACGGTTGGCTCGCCGCCCTCACCGGCGAGCCGGCCTTCTCCGCCGCCCCCGCGCTGATCGACGAGCTCAGCGGGCGGCTCGACGACTGGCACACCGGAGCGCTCGCCGGCGCCGCCGTGCGGCTCTGCTTCCGGCTCAGTCACCTCGACGTGCCCGAGCCCGACGAGCCCGACGCGGTCGACCCCGACCCGGCGGCGGTCTCCGGGCATGCCGGCTGGCTGCTCGAATTCCTGCTGCAGGCCGTCGACGAGCCGAGCGCCCTGGTCACGGCGGCCGACATCTGGCGCGACAGCTACGCCCCCCTGCGCCGCTGGACGAACCATCCGCAGGAGCGCCTGCTCGGCGGGCTGGGCCGGGCCGCCCGGCTCTATCCCGACCTCGACGCCGCGCTGCACGTGCCCCGGCCCGTCGACATGATCCTCGACACCGAGGAGGCGCACCGCTTTCTCACCCACGCCGCCACGCTGGAAGAGGCGGGCTACGGCGTGCTGCTGCCGAGCTGGTGGCGTGACCGGCCCAGCCTCGGGCTCGGCCTCACCCTGCGGCCCCGCGACCCGATCCCGGCGGTGCTCCGCGACCAGGCCGCCGACCTCGCTCATCTGGTCGACTACGACTGGGGGCTGGCCCTGGGCGGGCGGGTGCTCACCACCGAGGAGCTCACCGATCTGGCCCGGGCCAAGGTCCCTCTCGTGCGGCTGCGCGGCCGCTGGGTCTATCTCGACGCCGAGCGCCTCGACGCGGGGCTGCGCTTCCTCGCGCGCGGCGGGGGCACGACGACCGTGGGCAACGCGCTGCGCACGATCAGGCTGCTGCCGCCCGAGGAATTGCCGCTGCCGGTCACCGCCACCAGTGGGGAGGGCTGGGCGGCCCGGCTGCTCGCGGGCGACCTGGAGGAACGGCTCGAACTGCTCGATCCCCCGGCCGACCTGCGGGGCGAGCTCCGGCCGTACCAGCGGCGGGGTTTCTCGTGGCTGGCCTTCCTCGACAATCTCGGGCTGGGCGCCTGCCTCGCCGACGACATGGGACTCGGCAAGACCGTGCAGCTCCTGGCCTTGCTGCTGCACCGGCGTGACGGGCCGGCGTTGCTGCTCTGCCCGCTCTCGGTGCTCGGGAACTGGCAGCGCGAGATCGACCGGTTCGCCCCCACGCTGCGGGTCGCGGTGCTGCACGGCGCCGACCGTCCCGCCGTGGCCACGTTCCGCGACGCCGACCTCGTGCTGACGACCTACTCGACCGCCGTACGCGACGCCGACCAGCT
>DASRYP010000859.1:0-3239 GCA_035687165.1 Actinoplanes sp.
CAGCGACCTCGTCGGCAACATCATGGCGCTGACCTCGATCACCATGAACACCGGCGCCGACCTGGTCGGCCGCGCCCTGGCCGGCAACGGCGCGGTCACGCTCGACGACAACGACATCACCACGCCGTTCTGCGCCGCAGCCACCAGCCCGCCCACCTCCTCTCCGTCCGCGTCCTCGTCCGCCTCCTCATCCCCGTCCGCGTCCCCGTCCTCGTCCATCTCCTCATCTCCGTCCGCATCCCCGTCCGGGACGTCGTCGCCTGGCGCCTCGCCCACGGCGAGCGCACCAAATGCCAGCTCCCCCGCCGCCGGTCCACCAATCGGAGTGCCGCCTCGCACGTCGACGCCAACCTCCCCCGGTAACCCGCCACGGCTACCGATCACAGGTACCGGACTGGTGCCTGCGCTGTCGGCCACCGGCATCGTCCTGGTAGCTCTAGGTGCTGTGCTCCTGGTCCGGTATCGGAAGCGTTATCCATGATCACGGCGGGACGGCGGGACGGCGGGACGGCGGGAGTCGGCTCGCGGCCATCGCGGCAGCGTCGCCCGAACCGGCCGGTAGCACGAGCCGCAGAATCCGCTCTCGCCTAACCGCGGGTCACGCGGCAGCACGATCGTGTTGATCGGCGGCGTCGGGCGCGCGAGGTGCTTGTTCGTCGTCGACGTCCAGCGGACGCGGTAGTTCCACCGCACCCGCAGAGCCGCCGCGGCCCTGAAGTTCGCAGATGTCCCGGATGTCACCAGTGGATCGCGGCGTCGGTGCGCGGGTGCGCGGCGGGACCCTTCTTCAGCCATGCCTTCGTCCACCGCTCGCCTGCGGTGCTGCAGTGCTTCCTGACGTTCGTGCCGTGCTTGGCGACCCCGCTGAGTGCCACGGCGACGCAGTCCGCCCAGGTCTCGACAGAAGTGACGCCCTGGGGGAATCCTTTCGGTGCGGCTCCGTAGATCACCTGGCTGCCGTAGAAGAAGGCGATGTGGTGACCGAACTCGTGCGCCATGGTGTGCCGCAGTTGAGGCGTCGACTCGGCGGCGTGGAAGCGGCTGACCCAGATTCCCTCGCGGTAGGCGGAGGTGCTCGAGTTCCCGGAGATCAGTCTGGTGGCCCGGGCACTTGGAATGGCGTTGCGCCATACGCCCGGGACGACCGACTGCAGGACAGCGTTGGCCCGTGACGTTGACGCGGTGGCAGCCGAGGCCGGCGAGGCCACGCTGACGGTGAGGGCAGCGATCACGAGGGTGAGCATCATGGTGAGCTGTCTGAATGCAAAGATGTCGAGCTCCCGGTGGCTGCGCTGGCGAGGGTTACAGATTGTCACTGTTGGTACCGCTTGATGGCGATTACTCTCTGTGACATCTGACCCACTACATACAGGCGCAGCGCGCCTACCCTGAGTGACGTATCCCGATGCGGATCCGTTGTGGCGCAAGCGAAGTAGCGGCAGGTACCCAATTAACAGGGCCAGGCCACAAGGAAGGCCACCCCCGCGTCATTGCTGCAGCGATAACGCACCGTGGCATCTTGAACCCTTACCGAGGGGCACCAGAATCTCACCCAGGGTGACTGAACGCGAAGTTGATCAGGCGCGGAGAAATGCTTGCCCGGCGCCGCGCCGCTCAGTCCTCAGCGACTGCCTTCCGAGCGGCACGCGCGATCATTGTTGACACGATGTCGCGGGTGATGAGGTTGCGACGCAACGGTGCTGGTGCGCTCGAACCGGAAACGTGCCGTGGCGGATCGGTCGATGATCGCGGGTACCGGCGCACGCTCGCATGGGCCATGCAGCCCTCGCTGAATGTGGCCGGTCAAGGCTCGAGGCGATGGGTGAGGGCGGTGTGGCGGCGGCCGGCGCCGACGGTACGGACGGCGGCGGCCAGTGCCCGGCGGGAGCCGACGAGCACGACCAGTTTCTTCGCCCTGGTGATAGCGGTGTAGAGCAGGTTGCGTTGCAACATCATCCACGCGCTGGTCGTGATCGGGATGACCACCGCGGGGTATTCCGAGCCCTGCGAGCGGTGGATCGTCATCGCGTACGCGTGGGCCAGCTCGTCGAGTTCGTCGAAGTCGTAATCGACCAGTTCGTCCTCGTCAGTGCGCACGGTCAGGGTCTGCTCGTCGGTGGACAGGGCGGCGACGACGCCGACGGTACCGTTGAACACTCCCGCCACGCCCTTGTCGTAGTTGTTGCGGACCTGAGTGACCTTGTCACCGATCCGGAACACCCGCCCGCCCACCCGGCGCTCCGGCAGTCCCTCCCGAGCCGGGGTGAGCTGTTGCTGCAGCAGAGTGTTCAACGCACCAGCCCCCGCCGGGCCGCGATGCATCGGCGCGAGAACCTGCACGTCTCGTCGCGGGTCAAGCCCGAACCGTTTCCCGATCCGACTGCACGCCACGTCCACGGTGAGAATGGCCGCGGCCTCAGTGTCATCGCAGGGGAAGAGGAAGAAGTCGCTCATGCCCTGCAGGATCGGCGGTCGGCCGGCGTTGATCCGGTGTGCGTTGCTGACCACGCCGGAGTCGGCGGCCTGCCGGAATACCTGGGTGAGCCGGACCCGGGGCACCGTGTCGGCGGCGAGCAGATCCCGCAGCACCTCCCCCGCGCCGACGGACGGGAGTTGGTCGACGTCACCGACCAGCAGCAGATGCGCCCCGGGCGGGACGGCCTTGATCAGTTTGTTGGCCAGAATCAGGTCGAGCATGGACGCCTCGTCCACCACGAGTAGATCGACATCCAGGGGGGTGTCCCGGTCGTAGGTAGGTTCCCCTCCGGGTTGCAGCTTCAGCAGGCGATGCACCGTCGCCGCCGGCTGGCCGGTCAACTCTGCGAGGCGCTTCGCGGCCCGCCCGGTCGGTGCCACGAGGAGGATCTTCGCCTTCTTCGCGGCAGCGAGTTCGACGATTGAGCGGACGGTGAAGCTTTTGCCGCAGCCAGGCCCGCCGGTGAGGACGGCGACCTTCGACGTCAACGCCAACCGCACAGCCTGCTCCTGTTCCGGCGCCAGATCAGTGCCGGTGCGGGCCTTCAACCAGGTCAGTGCTTTGACCCAGTCGACGCCGGTGAACTGCGCCATCCGATCCGAGCGGTCGCTGAGCAGTCGCAACACCGAACCGGCCAGGGACTGTTCAGCCCGGTGGAACGGCACCAGGTAGATCGCCGGGACCGGCCCATCCGCTCCGGGCAGGCTCTCGCGGACGACACCTTCCTCGGCGACCAGGTCATCAAGACAACGGATCGTCAGCT
>DASRYP010000860.1:0-7257 GCA_035687165.1 Actinoplanes sp.
GCAAGATCTGGAAGAAATTCAAGATCACCGAGCAGAGCCTGTACGTCGTCCTGGATCGCCGGGGCAAGGTCCAATCGACCGGTTACCTGGACGACCTGCAGCTCACCTCCCTGGTGAAGTCCCTGGTCGCCTGAGGTGGCCGGGGAACTGCTGCTGGCGCTGACCGCCGGCATGCTCGGCGCGGTCAACCCGTGCGGCTTCGCCCTGCTCCCGGCGTACCTCTCGGTCCTCGTCGCCGCCGAACCCGGGCAGCCACGTCGGGCCGTCGGGCGCGCGCTCCAGGCGGGAGCCGCGCTGGCGATCGGGTACGCGCTGGTCTTCGGGGCTTTCGGGCTCGTGCTCACGCCGATCGCCGGGGTGCTGCAGCCGCGCCTGCCGTGGTTGACGGTGGTGCTCGGGATCGTGCTGGCCGGTCTGGGCGTCTGGCTGCTGGCAGGTCGCTCCCTGCCGGCCCGGACCGTGCGCGCGCCGGCCCTGACCGGGTCGACCGGGTCGACGGTGCTCTTCGGGATGGCGTACGCCGTCGCCTCGCTCGGCTGCGCGGTCGGCCCGTTCCTCGCGCTCGTCGTCTCGAGCCTGCGTGCGGGTTCGATCGGCGCCGGCGTGCTGCTCTTCCTCGCGTACGCCGGCGGAATGGCTCTGGTGGTGAGCGCGACCGCCGTGGCCGTGGCGCTCGTGCGGTTCTCGCTGATCGCCCGCCTTCGAAGCCTGCTCGGCCTCGTGCCCCGCGTCGGCGGCGCCGTCCTCGTGAGCTGCGGGCTCTACGTCGCCTACTACGGCTGGTACGAGCTACGCCTGGCCGGGAACCTGCGACTGGCCGGCAGCGACCCGGTGATCAACGCCGCGGCGACGGTGCAGCGCTGGCTCAGCGACGCGGTGTCGGCCGCGGGCGCGATCCCGTTCGTCGTCGCCGTGGTCATCGCCGGGGTATGGACATGGCTGCGGCGGCCGGCAAGCCGGCCGCCGCGGGGTGCGAGGGAGAAACCGGTGGGTCAGACAGCCGGCGGGTAAGGGCTCGCGTAGGCGGGCTGCTCGGCGGGCATCAGGATCCACAGGATCGGGTAGACCAGGATCTGGCTGCCGGGGATCGCGAGCAGGACCACGACGAAGAGCAGCCGGGCCAGCCACGGGTCGATGCCGAAGCGGCGGGCGAGCCCAGCGACCACACCGGCGATGAGCCGGCCCTCGCGCGGCCGGGTGAGGCCCTGGCGGGACATGCTGTCGTGCACGGCGTTCATCGGTGTCTCATTCCTCCAGTCGAGCAAGGCCGGTGCGCCTTGATGTATTCATCGTCGGCGCTGGAGGGCCCGCGCGACATCGGGAACCGCCCTGGCTCGACCCTGACCTGCCGACCCTGAGAACCCCCTTGCCGGCTGGTCGAAGCCCTTGCCGCTCAGTCTTCGGTGATGTCGGCGACGATGACGGTCACGTTGTCGGGGGCGCCGTTCTCGAGGGTGCGGTGGACCAGTTCGGCGGCGGCCGTTTTGCGGTCGGGGTTGGTGACCAGCGTCTCGGCGATCACGCTGTCTTCCACGTAGTCGGAGAGGCCGTCGCTGCAGAGCAGGAAACGGTCACCGAGCCGCACCGGGATCATGCGACCGGCCGGGCGGAACGGGCCGCCCTGGACCGCCTGGGTCACCAGCGCGCGCTGCGGGTGCCGGCGGGCGTCGGCCGGGCTGAGCACGCCCTGGTCGACCAGCGCCTGCACATAAGTGTCGTCGCGGGTCAGCTGGGTCATTTCGCCGTCGCGGACCAGATAGCAGCGGGAGTCGCCCACGTTGAGCGCGGCCACCCGGTCGCCCGAGAGCAGAATCGCCGTGACCGTCGTGCCCATGCCGTCGCGGGCGTCGTCGTCGGCGACCGCGGCCTCGATCCGGCTGTTGGCCGTCTCGAGCGCGGAGATCAGGTCTTGCAGCGGCTCGCCGGTGTCGGGCATCGGGTCGACGACGCTGAGCGAGCGCACCAGGATGTCGCTCGCGAGCTCACCGGCGGGCAGGCCGCCCATGCCGTCCGCGACCACGAGGAGGCGGTTTCCGACGAAGACCGCGTCCTCATTGTTGGACCGCACCAGGCCCTGATCGGTGGCGGCGACCGCCCGGACAACAAGCGTCATGTGACAAGACTGCCAAAGCCCCGATCAGATGTCTCTAGTACCTCCTACGTAGTGCGGGAACCAGTTTGTGTTAGGGCGAGACGCAAGGCTGTGAGCTGTGCAAACGTGGCGGCCCCGCGAACAGCTTGGCGCGGGGGACGACACGCTGAGGGGACACCGGAGCGGGGCGGCGGGACAAGTGGTGCGATGGGGGGCGACAATCGTCGTCGTGACGACAGCCATCCATCAGCGCATTGCCAACGAACTCGGCGTCCGTGAGGGTCAGGTCACCGCGACGGTCGATCTGCTCGACGGCGGGGCCACGGTTCCGTTCATCGCCCGGTACCGCAAGGAGGTGACCGGTGCGCTCGACGACACCCAGCTCCGTGCGCTCGAGGAGCGGCTCGGTTATCTGCGGGAACTAGAGGACCGGCGCGACGCGGTGCTGGAGTCGATCCGCTCGCAGGGCAAGCTGGACGACGCGCTCGAACAGGCGATCCTGGCCGCTGACTCCAAGGCCCGGCTCGAGGACATCTACCTGCCCTACAAGCCCAAGCGGCGCACCCGGGCCCAGATCGCCCGCGAGGCCGGCCTCGAGCCCCTGGCCGACCAGCTCTTCCACGACCCGACGCTCGACCCCCGGCGCACCGCGGGCGGTTTCCTCAACGAGACCGTCGCCGACGAGCAGGCCGCCCTCGACGGGGCGCGGGCCATCCTGATCGAGCGCTTCGCCGAGGACGCCGACCTCATCGGTGACCTGCGCGAGCGGATGTGGACGCGGGGCCGCCTGATCGCCAAGGTGCGCGACGGCAAGCAGACCGAGGGCGCGAAGTTCGCCGACTATTTCGAGTTCGCCGAGCCGTACGCGAAGCTGCCCTCGCACCGGATCCTGGCCATGTTCCGGGGCGAGAAGGAGGACGTCCTCGACCTCACGATGGAACCGGAACCCGAGGACGAGTCCACGTTCGAGCCGCGCGTCGCCGCCCGCTTCGGCATCGCCGACCAGGGCCGCGCGGGCGACCGCTGGTTGCTCGACACGGTCCGCTGGGCCTGGCGCACCCGCATCCTCATCCACCTCGGCGCCGACCTGCGGGTGCGGCTCTGGCAGGCGGCCGAGGACGAGGCCGTCCGGGTCTTCGCGGCCAACCTGCGCGACCTGTTGCTCGCCGCGCCCGCCGGCACGCGCGCCACGATGGGCCTCGACCCCGGATTCCGTACGGGCGTGAAGGTGGCCGTGGTCGACGCGACCGGCAAGGCCGTCGCCACCGACGTGATCTACCCGCACGTGCCGCAGAACAAGTGGGACGAGTCGATCCACCGCCTGGCCGCCCTGGCGTCGAAGCACAACGTGGATCTGATCGCGATCGGCAACGGCACCGCCTCGCGCGAGACCGACAGGCTCGCCGCCGACCTGATCAAACGGCACCCCGAGGCGAACCTGACCAAGGTGATGGTCTCCGAGGCCGGCGCGTCGGTCTACTCCGCCTCGGCGTACGCGTCCCAGGAACTGCCCGGCATGGACGTGTCGCTACGGGGTGCCGTCTCGATCGCCCGCCGCCTCCAGGACCCGCTGGCCGAGCTGGTCAAGATCGACCCGCGCTCGATCGGCGTCGGGCAGTACCAGCACGACCTGTCGGAGTCGAAGCTCTCCAAGTCGCTCGACGCCGTGGTCGAGGACTGCGTGAACGCAGTCGGCGTCGACGTCAACACCGCCTCGGCGCCGTTACTGGCTCGGGTCTCTGGCATCGGCACCGGCCTGGCCGAGAACATCGTGCTGCACCGCGACGCGAACGGCCCGTTCCGCAACCGCGGCCAGATCAAGAAGGTGGCCCGGCTCGGCCCCAAGGCGTTCGAGCAGTGCGCCGGCTTCCTGCGGATTCCGGACGGGGACGACCCGCTCGACTCCTCGGCGGTGCACCCCGAGTCGTACCCGGTGGTCCGGACGATCCTGGCCTCGGCCAAGACCGACATCAAGACGCTGATCGGGAACAGCCCGCTGCTGCGCGCGCTGCGTCCGGAGCAGTTCGTGACCGACGCGGTCGGCGTGCTGACCGTCACCGACATCCTGCGGGAACTGGACAAGCCGGGCCGTGACCCGCGTCCCGGGTTCACCACGGCCACCTTCGCCGAGGGGGTCGAGAAGATCGCCGACCTGAAGCCGGGCATGGTGCTCGAAGGGGTGGTGACCAACGTGGCCGCGTTCGGCGCGTTCGTCGACGTCGGCGTCCACCAGGACGGGCTCGTGCACGTGTCGGCCCTCTCCGACACGTTCGTGAAAGACCCGCGCGAGGTCGTGAAGTCGGGCGACGTGGTGAAGGTGCGCGTGGTCGAGATCGACGAGCAGCGCAAGCGGATCTCGCTGACCATGCGGCTCTCCGACGAGCCCGTGCGCAAGCCGCGCGAGGACCGGCCCCAGAGCGGCGGCGGTCAGAGCGGCGGCGGGCGGCCGCGCCAGGGTGGGCAGCAGCGTCAGAGCGGTCAGAAGCAGCAGCCGGCCGGCTTCGGCGGCGGGGCGATGGCCGACGCGCTGCGCCGCGCGGGCCTGACCAAGGACTGATCTGCCGTACCGGCCGGGCGTGCGTCAGGGCACGCTCGGCCCGCGGATCTCGATGCGGTCGAACGCCACCTCGGCCCGGACCACCTTGACGGCCACCTGCAGGCCCGCCGGTGATTTCGCGAGGAAGACGGTGCCCATGCCGCCCTCACCGAGCCGGCCGACGAGCTCGTACGAGCCCAGCCTGTCTGGATCGCGCGGACCTAACGGCTCCGGACGCATGACCGCCCCCAGTCCCGGAGAAATCAGAAGCTGTCACTGTATAGGGTGCCGTCCGCGTTGATCAGCAGGCCACCGGCTTATCCTCGGCGCATGGTGATCACGACCGACCGGCTCATCCTGCGGCGCTTCCGGAAGGCGGACGCCGAGCCGCTGGCCGCGTACCGCTCGGATCCCGAGGTCGCCCGCTACCAGTCGTGGGACGCGCCCTTCTCGCGGTTGCGGGCCGAGACCGCCGTGGCCAACTTCATCGCCTCCGACCCCGACCAGCCGGGCTGGTTCCAGTACGCGATCGAGCGCACCGCCGACCGGGTGCTGATCGGGGACGTGGCGGTCCACCTGCACGACAACCAGAAGCAGGCCGAGATCGGCTTCACGCTGGCCCGGGAGCATCAGAAGCAGGGGTACGCCTTCGAGGCCGTGACCGCCGTGCTGGACCGGCTGTTCCGGGTGCAAGGCCTGCACAAGGTGGCGGGGGAGTGCGACTCCCGCAACGTGGACTCGGCGGCCCTGCTGGAGCGGCTCGGCTTCACCCGCGAGGGCCTGCTACGCCAGCAGACCTACCTCAAGGGCGAGTGGACCGACGACCTGATCTACGGCCTGCTCGCGCCGGAGTGGCTGCTCCCCGCGCCCTGATCGCGCCGCGTCCCGATTCCGTCGAGCCGGACCGGCGACGTGGGCGAGGCCCATCGTCACCGGCTGATTGTCGCGTGCGGTTGGTCAGGGCGCCGAGGAGGTAAACGGCCGACCGGCGTCACCCGGCGTCGGGCACGGCCTCCGCGCCGTACTTGTGGAAGAGGCCCAGCATCCGGTCGTCGAAGCGCTCCGGTCCCCAGGGCTCCACCTGCACGCCGGGCCGGGGGTCGTCGCCGCCCTCGAGGAACAGGCCCTCCGTGCCGGCGGGGGTGTAGACGAAGAGCATCCGCGCGGTGTGCAGCCCGACGTTCAGGAAGCGGTGCCGGACCGTGCGGGGAACGTGGACGATGTCTCCGGTACCCGCCATGAACGTCTTGTCGCCGTCGAGGAACTCCAACTCGCCGGAGAGCAGATAGAAGGTTTCGTCCTGATCGGCGTGGGTGTGCGGGACCGGCCCACCGCCCGGCGGGACGCTGGCCTCGACGATGCCGATCGAGCCGGCGGTCTGCGCGCCCTGCAGCCGCACCGTGTAGACGTCACCGGAGAACCACTTGGTCACGCCCTGACCGGCAGGGACGTGCAGACCGCCGGTGGACCCCTTCGGGGTCACGTACATGCTCATCGAAGAAAGGCTCATGGGTCATCCATTTTCATTGGCGTCGAATAACGGCGGTCGGAAATTCCGCACCAAAATAGCAATGCCGATGACTCCGGACCGGGAGTCGCGTCAGGAAATGGTGGTGATGATTCCCACCGGCTCCGGAGTGAACAACCGGGAGCCGATCACGTTCTCGCCGCAGGAGAAGCTGTGCCGCTCATGGCGGTATCCGAAGTCAGGACCGGCGTCTCTGCGGTCCCACGCAAGCTCTCTGCGGCCACGGAGAAATTGGCGGCCGACATCGCGGGCAATCCGCCGGAATTCGCGACGTCGGCCCAGGTGAATGCGCTTTCCGTCGTCATTCCTCGGCGGGGGAGCGGGTCGCGGAGGTCGGCGCGGCCCAGGGGAACCGGACGTCGGCGGGGGTGGCGGGGGCGTCCCGCAGGAGGCGGGTACAGAGGAGCGCGGCGACGAGCATGGCGGCCAGCAGGATGCGGGCGGTGACCTCCGGGCCGGCCGAGGCGAGCAGGTAGCCGCCCAGGACGGCACCGATCGGGACGGCGCCGTCGGTGATCACCGAGGCGGCGCTGACGATGCGGCCCAGGGCGCCGTCGGGGACTGCGCGGGCCCGCGTCACGGTCAGGGTGACGGCGACGACCGTGCCGACCGCGCCCACGCCGCCCCAGGCGACCACCAGCACCAACGTGTGGGTGCTCAGCGCGACCAGCGACAGCAGCAGCGTCCACACCCAGACACAGCCCAGGAAGAGGGCTCTCGGGGACGCGCCGCGCTCCAGCCGGGGGGCCAGCAGCGACCCCAGGATGCCGCCGACACCGGCCGAGGCCAGGATCGCCCCGACCGTCCAGGCCGGACGGCCGTCGCGGGTGGCCACCACCAGGATGAGCAGGAAGACGCACTGGAAGAGCAGGTTGGTGAAGCCGGTGACCAGGGTCGCCACCCGCAGGTAGGGGATGCGCCACAGCCAGACGACGCCCTCGCCCATGCGGCGCCAGAAACGCGAGGTCTCGGGGACGAGCCCGCCCGCGGCGGACGGCCGGGGATCGAAGCGCCGGCGGGGCATCGCGGCCAGGGTGATCAGGCAGAAGACGTACGAGAAGGCGTTGAACAGGAACGGCGCCCAGCGGGACAGGTCGAACA
>DASRYP010000861.1:0-7413 GCA_035687165.1 Actinoplanes sp.
CGCGACCATCTCGTCGTGGTCGGTGCGGATCCGGGCCGCGCCCCAGCCGAGATAGCCGGCCAGCCGGTCCCGGATCGCCGGGATCCGGCTGGAGCCGCCGGCCAGCACCACCTGGTCGATGTCGCGCCAGCCCACGCCGTGCGCGGCTCGGGCCGCCGTGATCGCCTCGGTGAGCAGGTCGAGCGAGCGCTGGACGTCCGGCTCGATCAGCGCCTCGAAGACGCGCCGGGTCAGCGGCACGCTGGCACTGACCGTGGCGGTGAGGACGGGCAGCTCGAGCGTGGTGTTGTCGGCGGTCGAGAGCTCGCGCTTGCGGATCTCGGCCTCCCAGCGGATGCGGCGCCGGATGGCCGGGTCCCGGCCGAGGTCGACGTGATGCCGCTCGCGGATCTGGCGCAGCGCGTGGCCGACGATCAGCTCGTCGAAGTCGTCGCCGCCCAGCAGTGGGTCGCCGGCGGTGCCGAGGACCTCGACCGTGCCGTCGGCGACCCGCACGACCGAGGCGTCGAAGGTGCCGCCGCCGAGGTCGTAGATCGCGTAGATGCCGGGCGTGGCGTCCGCGCCGAGCGCCATCGCCGCGGCCACCGGGTCCTCCACCAGCCGCCGCACGTTGAGCTGGGCCAGCCCGGCCGCCTCGCGCAGGGCCCGCCGCTGCGTCTCGCCGGCCGCCGCCGAGACGGTGATCACCGCGTCGTGGATGGGCTCGCCGATGAACGTCTCGGCCTGCCGCTTGAGCTCGATCAGCAGGAACGCGGAGATCTCGCGGGGCAGATAGGTGCGGCCGCGGAACCGGACCTGGTCGCCGCTGCCCAGCCGTCGCTTGATGCCGGCGATCACGTTCTCCGGGTCCGCGGCGGGCGGCACGCCGGCGATCACCTGACCGAACCGGTCCTGCCCCACCGCCGCGGGCATCGTGGCGGCGCCGCTGGGTCCGCGGACGAGAAGAAGCTTGGCGCCGTCCCAGACCGAGATCGCGCACGAGCTGGTGCCGAGGTCGATCCCGACCACAGGGTGAAAAAACGCGTGCGCGTCGGGATGCTCGGTCAAGGCCGCCCCCTGCTCCTGGCCGTCAAATTAACACCGGTGGCCGACCCGAAAAACTGACCGCGATCGATTCGTCGGACATCTGACAAGGCGGCCGCCCCGGCGACCGACTGAACACCCCCGCGTTAGGCGGCGGCGCGCTCGGCGTCGGCCAGGGCGTGCTCGGCCCAGCCGACCCGCTGCGGGGAGAGCCCGGCCTGGCGGGCCTGGCGCACGGCCTCGCGCAGCAGGCGCAGCGCCTCGGGCACGTTTCCGGCGGTCAGCTCGGCCTCCCCGAGCGCGAGGGTGCCGGTGGCGACCCGGCGCGGATCGCCGTAGCGCTCCCGCAGCACCTGGGACATGCGCAGGTGGCGCAGACCGCGCTCGGTGTCGCCGGAGACGAAGACGTGGAAGAAGCCGATGTGTCGGTGCACCTCGGAACGCAGCATCTCGTCGGCGTAGCTCTCGGCGAGTGCCAGCGCCTCCAGGTAATAAGGCATCGCGGTCGCCCAGTCGCCGCGTAGTACCTGGTGGACCAGGCCGAGGCCGAACAGCGACTCGGCCGCGCCGGCCGGGTCGCCGATCTCGCGCTGGATCCGCAGCGCCGCGGTGAAGAGCTGCTCCTCGGTGGCCCAGTCGGCGCGGGCGAGGTCGCCCCCGATCGCGGCGAAGTGCGCGAGCATGCCCAGCCGGGTGAGCGCGGCCGCCTCCTCGACGAACTGGCCGGCCTCGCAGGCGTGCCGGCGCGCGCCCTCGAGCATCTGCCACGCGGGGAGGTAATCGCCCGTGCGGAAGGCCGCCTCGATCATCGCCTCGCTGCCCGCGGCGAGCAGCGCGCCCGCGTCCGACTCGCTCCCCATGAGCGCAACGTTAGCTCTACACCACCCTCCGATGTGGTGCTAAGTCTGTTAAGCCGAGTCGCGCACCACCAGCGTTGGCCGGAACGTCACCGACCTGGGCAGCCGTCCCGGGGTGGCGATGTGCGCGAGCAGCACCTCGGCCATCTCGGCGGCCATCTCCTCGACCGGCTGGCGCACGGTGGTGAGCAGCGGGCGGCAGTCGAGGGCCGCGCTGCTGTCGTCGAAGCCGACCACCGCTACGTCGTCCGGGACCCGGCGGCCGAGATCCTGCACGGCGCGCAGGGCGCCCTCGGCCATCAGGTCGTTGGCGACGAAGAGGCCGTCGATCTCGGGGTGCTCGGCGAGCAACCACCGGGCCGCCGCCTCCCCGCCGGCCCGGGTGAAGTCGCCCTCGACGGCCGGGACATCGCCGAAACCGCGGTTGGCCAGGCACGATCGGAAGCCGTCGAGGCGGTCGAGCCCGGCGGGGATGTCGAGCGGCCCGCTGATCGTGGCGAGCCGGCGGCAGCCCCGCTCGAGCAGGCGTTCGGCCGCGAGCCGGGCGCCGAGCCGCTGGTCGACGTCGACGTAGCTGACCGCGATCGGCGAGGTGGGCCGGGCCGACACCACCGCGGGAATGCCCAGATCGTGCACCTGACGCGGCAGCGTGTCCTGCTCGTGGCTGCTGATCAGCAGGACGCCGTCGACGTGTCCCTGGCGCAGGTAGCGGATCACCTGGTGGTGATCGGTGGAGTCGGTCGGGATGACGACCAGGTGGACGTCGTGCGGGCGGAGCGCCCCCGTCGCGCCCGCCGTGATCCGCCCGAAGTAGGGGTCGGTGAAGATCCGGTTGAGGAACGAGTGGTTGTCGGGCCGGTCGGGCTCACTGATCACCAAGGCCACCGAGTTGGAGCGGCGGGTCACCAGGCTGCGGGCGGCCACGTTCGGCACGTACCCGGTCTCGGCGATCGCGCGCTGCACCATCTCGCGGATCTTGGCGTCCACGCTGGGGGCGCCGTTGATCACTCGCGAGACGGTCGCCCGGGAGACCCCGGCCGCCTCGGCGACCTGGTCCATCGTCGGGTGCTGCCCACCGCGCGCGGGCCGGGTTGTCATGCGGTCCGTTATAGCAGCGCCTGGGGAACGGGTGCCGCCGCCGTCTGGTCCTTCATGACTGCCGTCCATGGGGAGCGGCCGGGGGCTCTCACCCCCGGCCGGCACTCACTGGTAGACGCGCACGTAGTCGACGAGCATCCGGGACGGGAACGGGGTGGTGGCGTCGATCGGACCGGGGAAGTCACCGCCGACGGCCAGGTTGAGGATCAGGTAGAACTTGTGGTCGAAGATCCACGGGCCGCGGGTGCTCTCCACGGTGTCCTTCTTGGCGTCGAAGACGAGCCGGCCGTCCAGGAAGAACCGGATGCCCTTGCTGTCCCACTCGGCCGCCCAGACGTGGAAGTCCTGCGACAGGTCGACCGCGGTGTACTTCTGACCGTAGCCACCGCCACCGTTGTAGGCCGGGGCGTGCAGCGTGGAGTAGGCCTCGCTGGTGTTGCGCCCGAGGACCTCCATGATGTCGATCTCGCCGTTGTAGGGCCACGGGCGTCCGCTGAGGAAGTCCTCGCCCATCATCCAGAACGCCGGCCACAGACCGTTGCCCTTCGGCACCTTGATCCGAGCCTCGAACCGGCCGTACTGGGCGCTGAACTTGGTGCCGGTGTTCATCCGGGCCGAGGTGTACTGCCGACCCTGGTAGTCCTGCCGGCGGGCCTCGATGACCAGGTTGCCCTGACCGTCGGTCTGCGCGTTCTCGCTGTTCGGCGTGTAGTACTGGACCTCGCCGTTCTGCGGGACGCCCGGGTCGTAGGTCCACTTGGCCGTGCTCGGCTTGGTTCCGGCGCCCTCGTTGAAGTTGTCCTCGAAGATTAGCCGGCTGGCCGGGAAGGTCGGATCGGCGGGCTTGGCCGGCGGGTTCGCCGGAGCACCCCCGGTGCCATAGATGCTGAACTCCCAGAGCGAATAGCCGTACGCCCCACCACGCGCGGTGCCGTAGAGCCGCACGTAACGTCCGGTGCCGGTGGCGTTGATGACGTCCATGAGGCCGTCACCAGTGGTGGTGCTGAAGATCGAGGTCCAGTTCGCGTTGTCGTTGGAGACCTGGATCTGGTACGCCTTGCCGTACGCCGGATCCCACTGCAGGACGACCTGGCTGATGGTCGCGGTCGCGCCCAGATCCACGGCGATCCACCCGGGGTCCACCCAGCCGTTGGTCGAACTGGTGGCCCAGCGGCTCGCCGGGTCGTTGTCGAACGCCTTGTCCGGGCCGCACGGGTTGCAGTTGACGTCGTTCTGCCAGGTCGAGGCGGTCGCGGGCTTGTTGTAGGAGAGAAGCCGCGCGGTGCCGGCCGGCGGGGTGGTGGTCGGCGGCGGGTCGGTCGGCGGGGTGGTGGTGCCGCCGGAGAAGACCTGGAACTCCCAGAACGAGTAACCGTAGATCTCGAGCGCGCGCTGGGTGAGGTTGATACGCACGTAGCGGGCGGTCCCGGTGACGGCGATGCTCTGCTGGCCGCCGGTGCCGGTCGTGGTGGTGTACGCCTGGGTGTAGTTGGTGCCGTCGGACGAGAACTGGATGGTGAACGCCTTGGCGTAGGCGCCCTCCCAGTTGATCGCGATCCGGCTGACCGAGGTCGCGGCGCCGAGGTCGACCTGCCACCACTGGCTCGCGCTGTATGCGCTGGCCCAGCGGGTGCCGTCGTTCCCGTCGACCGCCTCGGCGGCCTGGAAGGCACCGGCGACCTGGGTGGACGAGGCGGTGGCGGGTTTACCCTGCGAGACGACCACCTCGGCGGCGCTCGCGGACGAGGTGGTGGCGACGAGGTAGGCGGCGAAGAGGCCCACGAGGGCCGAGCCGAGAGCGAAGATGCGGGCCGGGGACAGCCGTCTGCGAGGCGTCCCGAGCCCGTCCAGGACCGGGGATGTCATGGGGGGACTCCTGGGTTCGGGGTGTGTCCGAGCGATTTCGGCCTGGGGAACGGCGTGTGAAAGCGCTCTTTGTGACGCCACTGTGAACCGGCACATCCGGGCGTGTCAATGCCTGGTGAGGGGCCGGGAAGCGCTTCCTCAAACGTGCTCTTGAGATAGCCGCAGGTGAACGCGCGGATACCGCCGACGGGCTGCCGACGGTTCCGGAACCAAGGTGTCCGCGCTAGTGATCCTCGAGGTCGCCCTCGGTGGCGAGGTAGAGCTCCCGCAGGGCGCTCAGCGTCTCGGGCGCGGGGGCCTCCCAGAGCTTGCGCTCAGCGGCCTCGAGCAGTCGCTCGGTGATGCCGTGCAAGGCCCACGGGTTCGACTGCTGGAAGAACTTCTGGTTCTCCGGGTCCAGGGCGTACGTCGTCGCGAGCTGTTCGTACATCCAGTCGGTGACCACGCCGGCGGTGGCGTCGAAGCCGAACAGGTAGTCGACGGTCGCGGCCAGTTCGAAGGCGCCCTTGTAGCCGTGCCGGCGCATCGCGGCGATCCAGCGCGGGTTCACCACCCGGGCGCGGAAGATGCGGGCGGTCTCCTCGGTCAGGCTGCGGGTGCGGGTGGCGTCGGGGTTGGTGGAGTCGCCGACGTACGCCGCGGGGGCCTTGCCGGTCAGGGCGCGGACCGTGGCGATCATGCCGCCGTGGTATTGGAAGTAGTCGTCCGAGTCGGCGATGTCGTGCTCGCGGGTGTCGATGTTCTTGGCGGCCACGTCGATCCGGCGGTACGCGTTCTCCATGTCGGCGCGGGCGGCCACCCCGTCGAGGTCCCGGCCGTAGGCGAAGCCGCCCCAGACCGCGTATACCTCGGCCAGGTCCTTGTCGTCGCGCCAGTTGCGACTGTCGATCAGCGGGAGGATGCCGGCCCCGTACGCCCCCGGGCGGGAGCCGAAGATGCGCGTGGTGGCCCGCCGCCAGTCGCCGTGGCTGTCGCGGTCCGCCAGCGCGTGCTCGCGGACGTAGTTGTCGGGCTCGTCCAGCTCGGCGACCATCCGGAAGGCGTCGTCCATCATGCTCACGACGTGCGGGAACGCGTCGCGGAAAAAGCCCGAGATGCGCACGGTGACGTCGATGCGGGGGCGGCCGAGCTCGGCCCGGGCGATCGGTTCGAGGCCGACGACCCGGCGCGAGGCGGGATCCCAGACCGGGCGGACGCCGAGGAGCGCGAGGATTTCCGCGATGTCGTCGCCGGCCGTGCGCATGGCGCTCGTGCCCCACGCCGAGAGGCCGACCGAGCGTGGCCAGTCGCCGTAGTCGGTGCGGTAGCGGGTCAGCAGCGAATCGGCCATCGCCTGGCCGGTCTCCCAGGCCAGGGCGCTCGGGATCGCCTTGGGGTCGACGGAGTAGAAGTTGCGCCCGGTCGGCAGCACGTTGATCAGTCCGCGCAGCGGCGACCCGCTCGGGCCGGCCGGCACGTAGCCGCCGTCCAGCGCGTGCAGCAGATTGTCCAGCTCGTCGGTGGTGCGTTCGAGCCGGGGCACGACCTCGGACGCCGCGAAGGCCAGGACCCGGCGTACGTCTGGGTCGTCGGAGAGGTTCGTCGGAGGCTCGACCGGCCAACCGGCCTCCTCCATCGTGGCCACCAGCGAATGGGCCAGCGCCTCGACGCGGTCGGTCTCGGCGGTGGACGCGCCCTCGACCAGGCCGAGCGCCTCCCGCAGACCCGGCAGCGCCGCGACCTTCCCCGCCCACATCTGCTTCGCGCGCAGCATCGCCAGCACGAGGTTGACCCGCGCCTCCCCCACCGGCGCCGCACCCAGCACGTGCAGCCCGTCGCGGATCTGCACGTCCTTGACCTCGCAGAGCCACCCGTCCACGTGCAGGATGAACTCGTCGAACTCCTCGTCGCCGGGCCGGTTGTCCAGCCCGAGGTCGTGATCCATCCGGGCGGCCTGGATGAGGGTCCAGATCTGCGCGCGGATGGCGGGAAGCTTGGCCGGGTCGAGCGCCGCGATGTTCGCGTGCTCGTCCAGCAACTGTTCGAGGCGGGCGATGTCCCCGTACGACTCGGCGCGGGCCATCGGCGGGATCAGGTGGTCGACCAGGGTCGCGTGCGCCCGCCGCTTGGCCTGGGTGCCCTCGCCCGGTTCGTTGACCAGGAACGGATAGATCAGCGGCAGGTCGCCGAGGGCCGCGTCGGTGCCGTCCGAGGCCGACATGCCGACGTTCTTGCCGGGCAGCCACTCGAGGTTGCCGTGCTTGCCGACGTGGACCACCGCGTGCGCGCCGAAATCGTCGGCCAGCCAGCGGTACGCCGCCAGATAGTGATGGCTCGGCGGCAGATCCGGGTCGTGGTAGATGGCGACCGGGTTCGCCCCGAACCCGCGCGGTGGCTGCACCATGACCACGACGTTCTCGTCGCGCAGAGCGGCCAGCACGATGTCGCCACCGGCCACATAGAGCTCGCCCGGGGGCGGGCCCCAGTGCCGTTCGACCGATGCGCGCAGGTCGTCGGGGAGGGTGCTGAACCAGGCCGCGTACGCCTCGCCGGGGATCCGCACCGGGTTGCCGCTGAGCTGCTCCTCGGT
>DASRYP010000862.1:0-6665 GCA_035687165.1 Actinoplanes sp.
CCAGCGCTGGTAGCGGTCGAGCGAGAGCCGGGTGCCCGCGGCCGGCTTCTCGCCCCGCCGGTATTTGCCGGTGAGCAGGCCCGAATCGAGCGGGAAGTAGGGCAGCAGGCCCAGCCCGTACTGCTCGCAGGCCGGCACGACCTCGGTCTCGACGTCACGGTGGAGCAGGCTGTACTGGTTCTGCGCGCTGACGAACGGGGTGCGGCCGCCGGACCGGGCGGTCCAGTCGGCGTCCGCGATCTGCCAGCCGGCGAAGTTCGAGTTGCCCAGGTAGCGCACCTTGCCCGCGCGTACCAGATCGTCGAGCGCGGCGAGCGTCTCGTCGATCGGCGTCCACGGGTCGGGCTGGTGCATCTGGTAGAGGTCGATGTAATCGGTCTCGAGGCGGCGCAGCGAGGCCTCGGCCGCCCGCACGATGTATCGGCGCGAGCCGCGGGCGCCGAAGTCGTTGCCGTTGAACCCGTCCATGCTCAACCCGAACTTGGTCGCCAGCACGACCTCGTCCCGGCGGCCCTTGAGTGCCGCGCCGAGACACTGCTCGGAGGCGCCGTGCGGGGTGCCGTAGACGTCGGCCGTGTCGAACAGCGTGATCCCGGCGTCGAAGGCCGCGTCGACGACCTCACGGGAACCGTCGGCGTCCAGCTTGCGGCCGAAATTGTTGCACCCGATGCCGACGACGGAGACGACCAGGCCCGAGCGGCCCAGTCGTCGATAGCTCATCTCACTCATGCACCTGACCCTATGCCCGTTCGGGCCGACGTTTGCCCAGGGCGGCGTGACATAGTCTCTCATCTATTGACACAGGTCGGAAACAAGTCGGACTCTCTGTGAGAGCGCTCTCCATCCCCCTGAAGCGGAAGGTGTCTCCCCCGTGCATACCCTCCTGCGAGCCTTGGCCGCACTGGCCCTGACCGTTCCGGTCGCGGCCACGGCCGCCCCACCGGCGGCTCAGGCCATCGGACCCACCCTGCTGCCCGTCACCGTCACCAACAACACCGGCCGTGGCGAGGCGGTGTACCTCTACGTCATCGGCATCCAGCTCTCGTCCGGCCGCCTCGGATACGTCAACCAGGGCGGCACGTTCAGCCCGTGGACCGGCGGGGCCCTGCCCCCGGTGCCCGCCCCCGACGTGTCCATCCCCGGCGCCGGCACCGGCGGGACCACGACCATCCAGTTCCCGCGCGGCTTCTCCGGCCGGGTCTACTTCTCCCTCGGTGAGAAGCTCAAGTTCTTCCTCACGCCGGACGGCCTGGTGCAGCCGGCGCCGTGGGCGGGCGGGGACGCGAACCAGAACATCCTGTTCGACTGGAGCGAGTTCACCTACAACGACTCGGGCCTCTGGTTGAACAGCTCGCAGGTCGACATGTTCGCGGTGCCGCACGCGGTGTCGGTGACCGGCGCGTCCGGTGCCACCCGCCGCACCGGCGACCTCGTGGCGAACGGCCGGGACAACGTCATCAACACGATCCGGGGTACGTCGGGGTGGGCCAACACGGTCTCCACCCGCTCGGACGGGACGGTGCTGCGGGTACTCGCGCCGGGCAAGGCTGCGGGGGCCGGGTTGCTGAGCAGCACATATCTCGACTCATACATCGCGTCGGCGTGGAACGCGTACACCGGGAGGGACCTCACAGTGGTGCCCTTCACCGACCAGCCGAACACCCGGTACACCGGTCGCACCTCGGGCAACGTCATGCGGTTCACGAACACGTCGGGCGCGCAGGTGGCGTCCTTCAACCGCCCGTCCTCGGCCTCGGTGTGGGGCTGCGACGGCGACCTGCCCGCGCCGAACGACCAGGTGGTCGGGCCGATCTCGCGAACCCTGTGCGCGGCGCTGAACCGGGGCACGCTCGGCACGCTCGACACCCAGCCGAGCCTGAACGCGGCCGACTTCTACAAGAACAACCCGACCAACGTGTACGCCAAGGTGGTCCACGCCAACATGCAGGACGGCAAGGCATACGCGTTCGCCTTCGACGACGTCGGCGCCTTCGAGTCACTGGTGCACGACGGCGATCCGCGCTCGGCCGGCCTGCACCTGACCCCGTTCACCGGCGGCGGCGGTGGAGGTGGAGGTGGAGGTGGCACCACCGGCGCGGTCCCGGTGATCAGCTCGCTGAACAGCAAATGCATCGACGTGCCGAACGCGAACTTCGCTGACAACGCGCTGCTGCAGATGTGGAGCTGCAACAACACGAACGCCCAGAAGTGGACGTTCACCGGCAACTCCCTGCAGAGCCAGAACAACAAGTGCATGGACGTCCAGGCCGCGTCCACCGCCAACGGCGCCCCGATCCAGCTCTACACCTGCAACGGAACGGGTGCCCAGCAGTTCGTCCTGAACGCCACCGGCGACCTGGTGAACCCCCAGTCCAACCGGTGCGTCGACATCAAGGACGTCAACACCGCCGATGGCGCACGCCTGCAACTGTGGGACTGCGTCGGCTCCACCAACCAGAAGTGGCGCAAGGGCTGACCCCCGGCTCCATCGCGGGCCGGCCCACACCGGCCCGCGGTGGAGCACCACCCCTGCGCACGCCCGTGCCCCCGCAGATCCCCACGCCCTGCCTCCGTTCACCCCGCGTCACCGAATGCACGACTCCGGGACGACGTGGTCCTCAGCGAACGGGCGCCCGGTCACGCTTCCAGCGGGTCGGCCAGGTCGCGGTAGGCGGGCCGCAACAGGTCGACCAGCGGAATGTGGCGCACCCGCACCGGCGGGGCATCCAGGGCTCGCAGCAGCAACTCGGGTGGGGCAGCCACCCGGGAGGGCCGCTCCCGCAAGCGACTCAGGCTTACGCCCGGGGTGTAGAAGTCAGTCAGCCGATCCGCCAAACGGGACTCCTCGACGGTCAGTGGGTCCGTCGCCCGTACCGGTTCCGCGGTGCCACGCAGGGCATCCAACAGCTCCTCGCGTGGGCGGCCCCGCCAGGCGAGGACCAGGAACGGGTCGTCGTCGAACGCCTCGGCCAGGACGTAGAGGACCGCGGAGCCGTGCTTGCAGGGCACACTCCAATCCGGACAGCTGCAACGAATATCCAGGCGGTCGGGGAAGAGCGGTGCCTCGTGGGCGGTGAACAGATCGACGATCTCGTGCGGCATCTCTCCGGCCAGCAGGGCCGCGCGATAGAGCGCTTGTGCGCCGAGGGCCTCGGTGAGCTCGGTCCACCGTGTTTCGTCGAAGGCGGCGATCTCGATGGTGACCTCGTAGGGCTGCGGGCGAGAACCCTGCACCCGGCCCGTGACCCGGCCAGCCGAGAGGGCGAAGTCCATCACCTGGCCCTTGCGCGCGTAGGCCCGGCCACGCGCCAGCCGGCCGCCGTCGCAGATCTGTTCGAGGACGTCGACGAAGCGGCGCGACCACCAGCTGTCACCGATCTTGCCGCGTTTCGCCCGTACGGCGATGCCGCCCTCGACCTCGATGGGGCGGCTGGCCTCGAAGAAACGTCCGTCCGGGTCGATCGGCATCTCAGCGCACCGCCCCGGCGTCGAGCGCGAACAGCTCGCGCAACTGGTCGGTGCTCAGGTCGGTGATCCATTCCTCGCCGGTGCCGACGACCGAGGACGCCAGCGCCTTCTTCCGCTCGATCATCGCGTCGATCTTCTCCTCCAGGGTTCCGGTGCAGATGAACTTGCGCACCTGAACGTTCCGCGACTGGCCGATGCGGAAAGCACGGTCGGTCGCCTGGTCCTCCACCGCCGGGTTCCACCAACGGTCGAAGTGGACGACGTGGTTAGCGGCCGTCAGGTTGAGCCCGGTGCCGGCCGCCTTCAGGGAGAGCAGGAACAGCATCGGCTCGGCGTCCGACTGGAAACGGTCGACCAGCTCGTCCCGCTTGGACTTCGACAATCCACCGTGGAGCCAGAGGACGGGCCGGTCGAGGTGTGCCGCCAAGTAGGGCTGGAGCAGCGAGCCCCATTCCGCGTACTGGGTAAAGATCAGCGCCTTGTCGCCGTCCTCGATGATCTCTTCGGCGAGCTCTTCGAGGCGGGCCAGCTTGCCTGAGCGCGCGGGCAGTCGCGAGCCGTCCTTGAGCAGGTGCGCGGGATGGTTGCAGACCTGTTTGAGCTTGGTCATCGCGGCCAGCACGTTGCCCCGCCGCTGAATGCCCTCGCTGCCTGCGATCGTCTCCAGCATGTCCTCGACGACGGCCTGATAGAGCGTCGCCTGCTCGGGCGTGAGAGTGCACCAGACCTTCATCTCGTTCTTCTCGGGCAGGTCCGAGATGATCGTCTTGTCGGTCTTGAGGCGCCGCAGCACAAACGGCCCGGTGGCCCGCTTCAGCGCGGCGGCCGCGTCCGCGTCCTGACGCACCTCGATCGGCTCCTGGAAACGGCGCCGGAACCGCTTCACCGGCCCGAGCAGGCCCGGGTTGCAGAAGTCCATGATGGACCAAAGTTCGGCGAGGTGATTCTCGACAGGCGTGCCGGTGAGGGCGATCCGGGTGCGCGCCGGCACGGCTCGCACGGCTTGGGCCTGCCGGGTGCTGCTGTTCTTGATGGCCTGTGCCTCGTCGCAGACAACTCGTTCCCAATGAACGCCGCGCAGCGCTTCAAGATCGCGCACAGCCGTGCCGTAGGTCGTCACCACGAGATCGGCGTTCCGCACGGCGGCGTCGAAGTCGGCGCCACGCTGACGGGTGCCGCCGTGGTGCACATAGACCCGGAGACTCGGCGCGAACCGAGCCGCTTCCTTGTACCAGTTGCTGACCACAGACATGGGACAGATGAGCAGGCTCGGCGCGATCAGTTTGCCCGGCGCGAGCTCGCTCTGCGGGGCTCGTTCGGCCAGGAGCAGGGACAGGGTCTGGGCGGTCTTTCCCAGGCCCATGTCGTCGGCGAGGATGCCGCCCAGGCCCAGGCGAGTGAGGAAGTGCAGCCAGGAGAGGCCGCGCTCCTGGTAGGGGCGCAGGGTGCCCTGGAAGGTGGGCGGGGTCGGCACCAGTTCCAGGCGGTCGGCGGCCTGGCCGGAGAGCAGGTCGCCCAGCATGCCGTCGGCGTCGACCTCGACCAGGGGGAGGTCTTCCTCGCCGCCGTCCACGACCTGCTGGAGGACCTCGCCGGCGGTCAGCTCACCCGCGCGGCGCCGGTCGACGGCCTTGAGGGCCGCACGCAGCTGGCGGTCGTCGAGCTCGACCCACTGACCGCGCACGCGGACCAGCGGGACCTTGAGCCGGGCCAGCTCGGCCAGTTCCTCGGCGGTCACCGTGCTGTCGCCGATCACCAGGTCGAGCTGGAAGTCGACCAGCTGATCGAGGCCGAATCCGGAGTCGGCGACGGCCCGTGCCGAGGTGCCCTTACGGGCTCTCGATCGGGTCGTGAGCTTGAGCCCGATGCCCTTGCGGCCGGCCCAGGCAGGCAACTGCACGCCGAAGCCGGCCGCCTGCAACAGCGGCGCGGCCTGTCGCAGGAACTCGTGTGCCGCCGCGGTGTCGATCTCCATCGCGGCCGGCTCGGGGTCCTGGAGCGCTAGGTGCAGGAGCGGGAACAACTTCACGGCCCGGCCGAGCCCGGTCAGGAGGGTCTCGTCGGGACGTGGGGGGAGACCGGGGAATCGGCCGCCGGTCCAGATCTCGGCGGCCGGAAGGTAGAGGCTCGGATCCTCGGCGGACTGCAGGGCGAACTCCAGGCCCCACAGGTCGGTACCCGGCGCTGGTTCGAGCAGCCGGAAGCTGACCCGGATCGGTCCGTTCGCCTCGTAGGCCGCCCGCAGCCACTCGTCGAGCGCCTTTCCGAGGTCGCGCAGCTCGGCGGGCTTGGCACCGGGCAGGGCGGGGTCGGCCGCGGTGAGCGCGGCGATCCACCGGTCGGGCAGCGGACCCTTGGGCCCGGCCCGATGCCCGAGCAGGATCCGCTCGGGCATGACCGCGCGGGCGGCCCCGTCGACCAGCGAATCAAGCGCGTCCCGAAGCGTCACCGTGACCCCGCCACCAACCCCGTTGTCAGAGGCGGTGGTGATAGAGGTGGCGGTGTTCGAGGCGGTGGTGATAGACGAGGCGGTGGTGATAGACGTGGCGGTGGTGATGGAGGTGGCGGTGTTCGAGGTGGCGGTGGCTGAGGCGGCGCGGACGACGGGCGGCATGGCGATGGCGAAGTCGCGGTAGGTGGCGGCGTCGGCGCCGGTGAGGACCGGGCGCCAGCGGGCGGCCGGGACGCCGGCCTCGGTGACCAGCTGCGGCAGCATGCGGCCGCGCCGGGCCAGGTCGCAGGCGTGACCCGCCAGGACGCAGAGGTAGCGCAGCGACGACGCGGCCAGCCACGAGCCGGCGGGATCGGGGTCGGCGAGCGACCCCAGTGCCGCCACCGCGGCGTCGCCCGGCACCAGCACCACCGGGGCGACCCAGGCACCGAGCCGGACACCACGACCGGCAGCCTCGACGCCGGTGTCGGGCGAGGGGAGCGGGCCGCGGGCTGTGCTCGGCAAGTGCAGGGTCAACGAACCCGCCGTGGCCTTGCCGAGCGCGTCGCGCAGCTCGTCGGACGACTCGGTCAGGGCCGTGAGCAGTGCCTCGGCGCTGATTGCGAAGGGGTGCGACCGCTGCCGCGCTCGGGAAGCGGTGGTCAACGGCAGGGCCGGGTCCTCGGCCCAGAGCGCGAGCTGACCCGGCCGGTCCACCCCCGGCACCCAGCCGCTGTGCACGACGAACACGGTCACCCCCCAGTAA
>DASRYP010000863.1:0-3281 GCA_035687165.1 Actinoplanes sp.
AGCAGCCAGGACTCGATCGGCAGGGTGCCGGGGGCGCGGTGCGAGCCGGTGGCCGGGGCCCGAGGGGTGGCCGAGGGGCGAACGGCGTGCCGGCCACCTTGGGCCGGGCGCTGGTGGCGGCCCGCTCGGCGGGGCGTGGCCGGGTCGGCCGCCCGGCGGCGACCGGCGGCGACCGACGGCACCTCCACGAGGGAGGTGACCGCGACGCGCGGCCCGCTGCGCACGCGGACATCGGCCAAGGATTCGGGACGGTGGTGCCGTCCGGAGTCATCGCTCGCCGAAGGGTGACCCTGCGTCGGAATACGGGGCGATTGCGGCGGCATGGTGCATGCCTACCGTGATCGCATGATCAAGGCGAGACCGAATCGGTGGTGAGTGAATTACCGAGAGTGATAACACCTGGCGGCGCTCAGTGATGTGTGGAGCACAAAAGTGGTCAAAGACTGGCGTGTACCGCCTCGGTGGCCTTTCGGGCGGCGATCAGAATCGGGTCCCACACCGGGGCGAAGGGCGGCGCGTAGCTGAGATCGAGCGCCGTCATCTCCTCGACGGTCATCCGGTTCCAGATCGCGACGGCGAGCGCGTCGATCCGCTTCGCCGCCTCGGCCCGGCCCACGATCTGGGCCCCGAGCAGGATGCCGGTCCGCCGCTCGGCGATCAGCCGCACCGTCATCATCTCGGCGCCCGGGTAGTAGCCGGCCCGGTTGGTCGAGTCGACGCCGGCCGTCACGAAGGCGTACCCGGCGGCTCGGGCCTCTTTGGAGGTCAGGCCGGTGCGGGACACCTCCAGCGCACAGACCTTGGTCACCGCCGTGCCGAGCACGCCAGGGAACGTGGCGTAGCCGCCGCCGATGTTGATGCCGGCGACCCGGCCCTGCTTGTTCGCATGGGTACCGAGCGGAACGTAGACGGGCCGGCCGGTGAGCAGGTGGCGGGACTCGACGCAGTCGCCGGCGGCCCAGACGCCGTCCACGCCCTCGACCCGCATCCGCAGGTCGGTGCGGAGGCCCCCGGTCGGGCCCAGCGGCAGCCCGGCCGCCCCGGCCAGTGCGGTGTTCGGCCGTACGCCCAGACCCAGGACCACGATGTCGGCCGGCAGTGTGCCACCGGGCATGACCACGCCGCGCACCCGGCCGCCCTCGGTCACCAGGCCGTCGACGTGCGCGTCGGTCCGCACCTCGATGCCCATGCCGCGCATCGCCGTCCCCACGAGTGCGCCCATCTCGGGGTCGACGGTCTTGCCCATCGGCTGGGGCGACTTCTCGAGCAGCGTGACTTCGAGCCCACGATTCACCATCGCCTCGGCCATCTCGACGCCGATGTAGCCGCCACCGATCACCACGGCCGTCCGGGGCTGGGGCTCGGCGTCGAGCCAGGCGTGGATCGCCTCGCCGTCGCCGAGCGTCTGCACGCCGAAGACGCCGGCCTCGGGCAGTCGGGCCCACTCCGGCACGACAGGGGTCGCGCCCGCGGCGTACACCAGATGGTCGAAGGTCTCCCGAAACTCGTCGCCGCCGGCCAGGTCCCGCACGGTGACCTCGTGGTGGTCGAGGTCGATGCTGGTCACCTCGTGCCGCAGGCGCACGTCGATGCCGGCCCTGCGGTGCTCCTCGGGGGTGCGGGCGATCAGCTTGTCGCGGTCCTTGACCACCCCGCCGATCCAGTACGGAATACCGCAGGCCGAGTACGACGTGTAGTGCCCCCGCTCGAACACGACGATCGAGAGGTCGTCCCCGCCGAGGCGTTTGCGAGCCTGCGACGCCGCCGACATGCCGGCGGCGTCCCCACCGATGACCACGAGCTTCACCCGGACCAGCCTACGTTTGCGGGCTGTCGCCACGGGTGAGACGAGCGAAACGGTCGACCACGTCGGTGACCGAGCCGCCCTGGGACATGATCGCTCGCTGGCGCGCGGAGCCGGTGCGGTGCGATCGCAGGCGTCCCATCAGGACCGTCGCCGTCCGCAGGTCACCGTGGCGTTCCAGCTCGGGCCGCACGTAGTCGAAGAGCTGGCGCATCAGCCGCCACGCCGGGCGCGGCTCGCGGGTGGCCATGTCGATGTTCACACCCTCGAGGCCGTCGCGGGCGGCCCGCCAATGCGCGGCCATCAGCAGTGGGTGCGGCACGTCCGGGGCGGGCACGCCTTCGCGGACATCACTCAGCAGGGTGGCGACCAGGGCCCGGGCCAGTGCGGCGAGCAGGACGGCGTCGTCGGACGTGGGCATCACGTCGCCCATCCGGATCTCGACGGTGGGGTAGCGGACGGCGAGCCGCGCGTACCAGTAGAGCATCCCCTCGTCGAGCATCGCGCCGCTCGCCTCGAGGTCGGCGACCATCGTCTCGTACTGCTCGAAGTCGCGCAGGTAGGGCGTCGGGCCGACGGTAGGCCAGCGCTCCCAGAGCATCGAGCGCCAGCTCGCGTACCCGGTGTCGTGCCCGCCGGCGAGCGGGGAGTTCGCCGTGGCGGCCTGGAAGATCGGCAGCCAGGGGCGCAGGTGGTTGAGGATCTGCACGCCGGTCTCGTCGTCCGGGATGCTGACGTGTACGTGGGTGCCGCACATGCCCGGCCCGGGCGAGAGATCGCCGTAACGCTCCCGCATGCGGTGGTAGCGTGGGCTGTCGACGACCCGGATATGTCCGCTGGTAGCCGGTCCGGTGCCCATGGCCAACAGCCGTACGCCGGCCGCCTCGGCCGCTCCGGCCACTCCTTCGCGCAGGCCGCGCAGGGCCTTGGCGAGCTCGCCGAGCTCGAGCTGCGGCGGGCTCGCCACCTCGATCTGGCTGCGCATGAACTCGTGCTGGACGGAGGCGTTGAGCTCGGCCGGAATGCGGTCGAAGACCTGTTCGACGGCCTCGACGGCGCGCGGCTCCACCGCGTCGATCAGGAGATATTCCTCCTCGACGCCGAGTGTCAGCAGATCGTTGGCCTCGGCCCGCTCGGCCAGTTCAGGGGAGATCGTGGTCGAGTCCGCGGTGTCCATGCGCGGGCAGTACCCGGCAGTGGTCATCCGGAAACGGCCGCCAAATCGGCAATTGATGAAAGTCGATGGGAACACCACTTCGACGGGCCGGGGCCACGACCTGCGCGGTTCTATCCCATCGAAGTTTAAGGATGTTTAAGGTCCGGCCCTCTGGACTTTACTGTTAATAGTCCTAATGATTGATTCATCCTAGTGGGTTGGTGGTGGAGGGACGGCCATGAAGCGCTCCAGATCGGTAATCCTGACGACTGTCACGGCGCTCGTCGCCGGTGGTGCGGCGACCTTCTTCACCGGCTCGGC
>DASRYP010000864.1:0-5237 GCA_035687165.1 Actinoplanes sp.
CGAGCACGTAGAACCGGCCCGCGCCCAACAGGTCAGCGAGGCGCTTGAGCGGCGCGCGTCGGTCGGCGATGTAGTGGGTCACCGCGGAAATCGCGAGTCCGGCGGCGACCTTGCCGAGGCCGAGCGGCAGGCCCAGAACCAGCGCCACGGCGGCGAGGGCGGCGATCGCGGTCAGGGTGTAGGTGGTCACGTGCGCGGCGCAGGCGAGGCGGCCGGGCCAGCCGGGGCGGCCCTTGCAGTCGGCCTGGTGCTGGGTCTGGATCCAGTGGTCGGCGACCTGGTGCGCCACGTAGAGGGCAACGAAGACGGTGGCGAACGTGGCCGCGTGGTCGGCGGCGGTCACCGGTTGACGCCGATCGAGCGGCGGTCGCGACCGGCGGCAGCGGCAGCGCGGATCCGGGCGGCGTCGGCGGCCTTGGCGGCGGCCTGCTGAGCGGCGATCTCGGCCTTGCGGGAGGCGTTGGCAACGGGGTCTTCACCGGACGTGTTGTGGCGGAGCATGATGAGGGCCTCTCCTTGAGGTCTCGATGGGACTGAGGGGGTGGAGGCCGGTGGCGCGGCGCTTGCTTGGCGGCTGGTGGCCGCGTCACCGGGCGGAGCTAGGCTGCGATCAACTCGGGCGTTTGCGCAGGAACCGGGGCAGATGATGACGCGTCGGTGACGCGCAGCGCGGTGAGGTGACGGCGCGCGGTCGAGATTGAGACACCGGCCTTGGCGGCGATCTCGGAGACGCTCGCGTCGGGCAGCTTGGCGGCGGCCTTAGCGACCTTCTCGGCTGACGCGGGGCGCGGCGTGACCCGCTTGGCGGGGGCCTTCTTGAGCGTCGGAACCGGGGCGGGCTCAACGGCGGTCGCCGAAGCGGCGGGCGCGGCCGGAGCGGTCACCTCGGCGGCGACCGGAGCGGACTCGGCGACCGAGGCGGCCTCGGTGGCGGTGTCGGCGAGGGCGCGGATCCGGCCGCCGATCTCGACCAGGCTGATCGACGCGACCACGATCAGGCCGTCCACGCTGAACGGCAGCAAGTAGGCCGACGAGTCGGCCTCGCCGTAGTGGGTGGCGACGCCGACCATGTGCCAGTACGACACCCATGCGGCGATGCCCGCGATGACGGCGGTGGCTCCCAGCCGGACGGCCGACAACGCGCCGCGTCGGGCCGGGATCCGGGAGATCAGCTCGACCGCCAGCAGCAGCGCCACCGGCGACCACGCGGAGATGGCCTGACTGATCACGTTGTCGTCGGCGTGCAGCACGTTGCCCGCCAGCGAGGCGGCGATGCCGAGGGCGAACACGGTCCGGACGCCCCACCCGATGCGCTTGAGGCGCTTGAGGTCCTGGGTCATCACGCGGCCACCTTCCGGGCGGCGGGACGCGCGGCCAGCTCGGCGGCAACGCGGGTGACGCGGGCCTCGGCCCGGCGCAGCCGCCGCCAGTCCAGCGGCGACGGGCCGCCCTGGTCGGTGGCGTTGATGAGAGCGATTTCCGCGTCCAACACCGTCAGCTCGGCGTCGATCAGCGACCACTCGGCCTCGATCGCGGACAGTTCGCCCGGCGACGGCTCGTCGAGTCGTGCAATACGGAGGATTCACCGGCGCCCTCGGGCTCGTTATTGCATGCGCTTTGGTGTACTTCGTATGGTCCGTAGCTCGCAGCTACCTACGATCAGATAAGACGCTCTCGACAGATAATCTTGCCGACGTATTTTCATCTGCGGTCGACAGCGTGCGACATCCGCTGATGTCGTTCGGGGAACGGATACGCGTTCTGCTCGGTCCCGAACATCTCCCGTACCAAGAGATCCTGAAGCGTGAGGTCGAAGATTACTACGCAGCTGAGCCCCAAACTCTGCTGGATGCCGCCGAGAACATCAGTCCGAATCTCCTCAGCAACGTCGCTGTTTCCATGAACATCTCACTGGAAAGGATGCACCATTTAGCGAATGACGAGCAGAAAAAGATGATTGAGACCACACCGCATGAAACGATGCTCCAGTACCGGGTGCGCAGGATTCCCGAGGTCACTGAGCTTGCTCGCCAAATCGTAATTGAACAACTGAAGACCGACAGTAACGCACGGTTTCAGTTCACTACCCAAGTATTCAACCTTGGCCCGATGCATGAAAGCCTCCAGGGCCGCATAGAGGACGCTAAGGTTTACCTGCGCAAAGAAAACAATGAGCTTTATCAAGAATATGACCGCATGGTCGCTGAAGGCGAGTTCCGCAGAGGTGTAGCAATCCCCCTGCTGGGCCTTATTGCTGTTGTCTCAATTGCTGCCCTGAAGAGTCTTTCGATACCGGTTGAAACTCAGAACCTTACGATTCCGGCAATCACGGCAATCGTCATCAGCGGCAGCATCTACAGAGCCGGAACGAATAGACTGCGTGAATCGCTTGCCTTTATGTATTCATGCGTTAATTCCGGATATGCCGGACTTGGCGAAAGAAAGATCTTTGGTGAAGCGATGTTTGTTCCACAGGAGACGAATGGCTTCGTCAGACGGTCCGAGTTTTCGTACAAGTTCGAGGAATTTCGAGGCGACTTGAAATCTCGTGCGCTCGACTTGGCTCGCAAATTACTACGGATGCCGAGGCGGAGTCAGGACACGCCAGCAGCCGACTAACTTGCCTCTGCTGTCCCCCCTGTCCCCGCTGTCCCCCGAAGGGCATTAAGCTGCGAAAACTAGGGGGTCAGGGAGCCTGTCCGGCCGCCCCCTCCGGTGTGGCGAAGGCTCAGCAACAGCGTTCGATGTCCGTGCCATAAGCGTGCCATTACGGCGGGCCGCTGGAGGTCACTCCAGGCCACTTCGATCCCCCTTTGAGCTGCCCCTCGGGGAGGCTACTGGCGCACCTTGTACGGTTCCCAAGCTGACAGTGCGGGTTCGATTCCCGTCACCCGCTCCAACGCAAAGGCCCAGGCCAGGGACATGATCACCGGACCTGGGCCTTCGTCGTTCCGGGCCACGGACGGCGCTTGGGCCATCCGCGGGCCATTAGCTCACTCGTCGGCCGGCTCGGCCTTGTCCTTCTAGCGCTTGCCGCTGGCCTTCTTCTTGGCCTTGATAGGCACCGCGAACCCTCCGCCTGCGCTTGTCGGGACGACAACTTGACTTGTCGACACCATAGAGCACTAGTCGTGTGCATGGGAACCTCAGCTGTGCCAGGTCCACATCAGGTAGTCCGCGCACGCCGACGGCGGCCGGGCCGGCGGATCGTTAGCGTCGAAGGGCAACAAAGCCACGGTGATCGCTTCCCCTCCAGCCAGCAGGTTCAGGAAGGGCGATGTCATCGAGGGCGCCAGAACGGCAGCCGATGGGCCAGGGGGCTGCCCGACCGTCAGACCGTCTGCCGCGCCTGCGAGGGCACCTGTTCGACGGTGCGACCGACATCCGGGCCGCCGGCCTCTCCCTCAACCTCATCTGCCAGCAGTACGCCGACACCCAGCTCGCCCAGCTGGTGCAGAACGGCGCCCGGCTACGGCTGCTCTTCCTCGACCCTGCGGGCAGCGGGATCCGCCAACGGGAAGACGAAGAGGGCCACACGGCCGGCCACCTCGGCGCGCTCACCACCCTCAACCTGCAAGGAGTCCTACGCGTCCGCGATCGGCTACCGGCCGACCTGCGGGACCGTATCGAGGTCGCCACCTACGACCAGACCGTGCGAGTCAACATCACGCTCATCAACGACGCACTGTGCATCGCCCAGCCGTACCTGCCCCACGCACGAGGGGTCGAGTCCCCCACAATGGTGATCAAGAAGCGGTGGCCCAACGGCGGTCTCTACTCCGCCTTCGAGCGCACCTTCGACGAACTCTGGGACGGTGGACAGCCCCGATGACCAACTACGCCGATCTCCTGCTCATCGCCCACCAAGCCGTCGACCTGGCCCGCGACATCATGCGAACCATGCAGCCTGGCGTGCTCACCGCCAAGGGCGACCGGGACATGGCGTCGGAGGTCGACTACGCGATCGAGGAGCGCGTGCGGGCCTTCCTCGCCGAGGAGACACCGAACATCGGCTTCTTGGGCGAAGAGAACGGCACCAGTGGTGGCACCGACGGACTGATGTGGGCACTCGACCCGGTGGACGGGACAGTCAATTTTGTCCATGGCTCTCCGCTCTGCGCCATCTCCCTCGGCCTCATCATCGAGGAGCGGTCTGTCCTCGGAGTCATCGATCTGCCGTTCTTCGGCGGCCGGTACACAGCAGCCGAAGGGCACGGGGCTCAACTCGACGGTCAGCGCATCAGCGTCAGCAGGGTGACCGACGTATCCGAAGCCGTCGTCGCGATCGGTGACTACGCCGTTGGCGAGGACGCCGTGGAGAAGAATCGGCAACGGTTCGCTATGACGCAGCGTCTGGCCGCCAAGGTACAGCGAATCCGCATGCATGGCTCCGCCGCCATCGACTTGGCCTGGCTCGCGGCTGGGAACGTCGACGCTATCGCCATGCTCGCCAACAAACCGTGGGACACAGCGGCCGGCGTCATCATCGCTCGTGAGGCCGGCGCCGAGGTGGTCGACAGCAATGGTTACCCACACAACTCGACTTCCGGGGCGTCAATCGCAGCGAACCCCCGCCTGATGCCCGAGATACTCAATTTGGTCGCCGGGTACAACCTAGACGACCAGCCGGTCGGTTGAGCCGACGCTCCGCCCTAGCAACGGGCCTAATTACTGTTGTCCATTCGCAGCGAACCAGCATTCAGCAACATCGGACAGCAAGAGGCACTCGACCACGAAGTTTCGCCTGATCCGGCCCACGTTGTGGTATCCAGCGGCGAGGTTACCCAGGCGGACGGCGACGTCAGGGTGGTCCGCCCCATAGGCAGCCTCAGTGATCGTCAACGCCCGCAGAAACACGGAGGCAGCTTCTCTGAACTGCCTCTGATCGAAGTAGCTGGCTCCGAGGTTGCCCAGGCAGCTGGCGACGTTGGGATGGTTCGGTCCAAGCGCAGTCTCCGTGATCACCAACGCCGCTGGTCCAGAGGAACCACTTCTCGCGGGCGTAGCCGGTGAGTTGATCAAATCATGACAGGAGGTCGCAGTGCCGCCAGGCAATGTGCTGGCTACTGAGCGTGCCGGGCGGCGCGAAGCTTGAGACCGTCCAAGGTCGACAGTCCCTAGAGGACTGGACGGGTCCTGGACGGCCCAGGACGGTCGGGCAGGTTGGGATGATTGAAGCGTTTCGCTTGCACTTGAAGGCGAGGCACGGTAGTCCGGACGGATGTTGCCCGTCGGTT
>DASRYP010000865.1:0-6820 GCA_035687165.1 Actinoplanes sp.
CGCGATGGTCCGCAAACGGGCGGCGATCGCGGTCCTGCCGGCCGACGGGGCGAGCGAGGAGAAGGTCCGTGCCGAGATCCAGGCGGCCGCCGAGAAGGCCGAGCTGGGCCCGCTGACCGAGGCGACTTTCGCGGTGTTCAGCGAGGAGATGCTGAATTACCTGGTGCCGCCGGTGACCCTGGTGTTGCCCGAGGGCGTCAAGGTCGACCGGGCGGAGGCCTTCATGCGTGACTACCAGCCGCGTGACGTGGCGTTCTATCTGGTAGAGCCGGTGCTGGTGCACGATGTGACGTTCGCGGCGTTCCCGGCGGGCGGCGTCTCCCCCAAGCAGGCGAGCGCGGCGCAGCAGGCCGAGGGCATCCTGTCCGACTCGCTGAACCGCTTCGACACGAAGGTGCAGTCGGCAGGCGTGGTCGTGCACTACTTCGGCGCGGTGCTGAGCGACGCCACGATCGCCACGGTGCGCGACGCGATGGGCCGGGCGGCGAAGGTGCCGGCCGACCGGGTGGCCGTCTCGGCGAGCCTGCCCGGGCCGGGGGTCGACTTGTCGAACGGCGTCCCCGGTCTGGGCGACGGTCCGCACGGCGGGCACAACTGACCTGACGTTCCACCTGAAGGGCCGTCCTCGTCGGGGGCGGCCCTTCAGCCGTGCTTCAGCAACGCGACAGAGCGACCAAATCCGTTTTGGGGAATATGTACGAAATTCCGGTCTTCCTCGCTCCCAAGGAGAACGACCCATGCGGCTAGTCCGACCTGCCATCGCCCTCGGTTCCCTGCTCGCCACCCTCATGGTCGCCACGCCCGCCCAGGCCGCGCCCATCGGGGCCGGCTTCACGGTCACCGCCCCCGACCTCGCGTACATCCTCAAGCAGATCAAGATCGCTGAGGCGCACGTGGCAGGCACGACCAGCGCCACCGGACCCTGCGGCGCCCTGGTCGGCAACGGCACGGACCAGCTGCCCAGCCCGATGATCTCGATGGGCCTGCGTACGGTCGACGGCTCCTGCAACAACCTCACCGCGGGCCAGGAGAAGTACGGCGCCGCCGACCAACTCTTCCCCCGCCTCGCCGGCAAGAGCTTCGGCGCGGGCGAGACGGCCCCGGCGAACATGTTCGGCCCGGGCAGCCCCAGCTTCCCCACGACGTACGCCGACAAGACCGCGAACAACACGGTCGTCGACAGCCGCCCCCGGACGATCAGCAACCTGATCGCCGACCAGACCGCCACCAACCCGGCGGCGGTCGCGGCGGCCGGCACCCCGGTCCGCGCCCAGTCCACCGGCGGCGCCGCGGCCACCGCGGGCGGCACGCTCTTCATCCCCAACGTCACCACCGACGTCGGGCTCTCCGCGCCGTACAACTCCTGGTTCACCCTCTTCGGGCAGTTCTTCGACCACGGCATCGACCTGACCGTGAAGGGCGGCGGGACGGTCATCATGCCGCTGCGCGCCGACGACCCGCTCCTCGCCGGGGCCGACCGGATCGCGGGCAACGCCGACGACCCGAAGCCGGGCGACGCGAAGTACGTCCCGCCGTCGATGCGCTTCATGGCCATGACCCGTGCGGCGAACCAGCCCGGTCCGGACGGCAAACTCGGCACCGACGACGACGTCCAGGACGCCAAGAACACGGACACGCCGTTCGTGGATAACTCGCAGACGTACAGCTCGCACGCCGCGCACCAGGTCTTCCTGCGCGAGTACGCCCTCGACGCGGCCGGTCGCCCGGTCGCCACCGGCAACCTGCTCGGCGGCGCCGCCGGTGGGCTGCCCACCTGGGCCGATACCAAGAAGCAGGCGCGCGATCGGCTCGGCTTGGCGCTCAGCGACGCCGACGTGCTGAACGTGCCGACGGTGCTGGCCGACGCGTACGGCAAGTTCGTCCCCGGCCCGGCCCGCGGCCTGCCGCAGTACGTCACCGCGACCGGCCTGGTCGAGGGCAACCTCGACAACCCGGTGGCCGCGCCGGCGACCACGCTGCGCTTCGACACCGCGTTCCTGGCCGACATCGCGCACAACGCCGACCCGAGCCCGGCCGACACCGACCACAACCCGGCCACCCCGCCGGTGGCCCCCCGGCCCGATGACGACACCGTTGCCAGCGCCGACTTCGCGAGCCAGCCGGCCGGCACCTACGACGACGAGATGCTCGACGCCCACTACATCGCCGGTGACGGCCGGGTCAACGAAAACATCGGGCTCACCGCGGTCCACCAGGTCCTCCACTCCGAGCACAACCGCCTGGTCGGCGACATCGAGCGGGTCCTGACCGCCGACGGCACGACGCTGAACGAGTGGCAGCTGCCGGGCGGCGCCTGGAACGGCGAGCGGATCTTCCAGGCCGCCAAGTTCGTCAACGAGATGGAGTACCAGCACCTGGTCTTCGAGGAGTTCGCGCGCAAGATCCAGCCGGCGATCAACCCGTTCCAGCCGTTCGCGTTCACCCAGACCGAGCTCAACCCGGCCGTGTACGCCGAGTTCGCGCACGCCGTCTACCGGTTCGGGCACTCGATGCTGACCGAGACCATCAGCCGTACGCGCAACGACGGCACGGACGACTCGCTCTCCTTGCTCGACGGCTTCCTCAACCCGCCCGCTTACACCAACGGCGGCACGATGAGCCCCGAGGAGGCGGCCGGCAACGTCATCAACGGCATGTCGGAGCAGGTCGGCAACGAGCTCGACGAATTCCTGACCGACACGCTGCGCAACAACCTGCTCGGCCTGCCGATGGACCTCGCTTCGCTGAACATCGCCCGCGGCCGCTCCGAGGGGATCGCGCCGCTCAACATCTTCCGGCAGACGATCTTCGACCGTACGGGGGACGCGCAGCTGCGGCCCTACCCGAGCTGGGTCGACTTCGGCGAGCACCTCAAGCACCCGGAGTCGCTGGTGAACTTCGTGGCGGCGTACGGGAAGCACCCGAGCGTCGTCGCCGCGACCACCGTGGCCACCAAGCGGGCCGCCGCTCAGGCCCTGGTCGACGGGGAAACGGCCGACGCCGCCGGGTTCCTCAACGGGACCGGCACCTGGACCGCCGCGAACTCCGGCCTGAACAGCGTGGACCTGTGGATCGGCGGGCTGGCCGAGGTGACCGACCCGTTCGGCGGGCTGCTCGGCACCACGTTCAACTATGTCTTCGAGAACCAGCTCACCAACCTGCAGAACGGCGACCGGCTCTACTACCTGGCCCGTACGCCCGGCATGAACCTCCGTAGCCAGCTCGAGGGCAACTCGTTCGCCGAGCTGATCGGCCGCAACACCTCGGCCCACGGACTGCGCGCCGACGTCTTCGCCACCGCCGACTGCAAGTTCGAGCTGGCCGACCTGGCCGGCACCGTCGAGGGCTACGAGCAGTTCGGCAACCGGGTCGCCGACGAGGCCGGCACCGACTGCGACGAGTCCAAGCTGCTGATCCGCATGTCCGACGGCACGATCCGCTACCGCGCCCGCAACACCGTGGACAAGCCCGGCATCAACGGCCAGTCCGTCTTCATCGGAACCGAGAGCCAGGACCGCGTCGCGGCCGGCAACGACAACGACACCATCTGGGGCGACGAGGGCGACGACGTCCTCGAGGGCGGCGCCGGCAACGACGCCGTGCTCGGTGGCGAGGGCGACGACGTCATCACCGACACCGGCGGCGACGACATGCCGCGCGGCGGACCCGGCAACGACGCCATCGACGGCGGCCCCGGGCTGGACATCGTCAACGGCGGTCCGGGCAAGGACTTCCTCGACGGCGGCGCGAACCTCAACGACACCTTCGCCGGTGCGGACGACGACTTCGTGAACGCCGGCGACGGCGAGGACATGGCGATGGGTGACTCCGGCGACGACTGGATGGACGGCGGCAACGGGCCCGACCTGCTCCAGGGCGACAGCGGCAACCTGTTCTTCCTCGACGACTCCAACAAGCCCGGCAACGACCTCCTGATCGGGCAGGGCGGCGACGACGACTACGACATGGAGGGCGGCGACGACATCGGCGTCCAGGGCCCCGGCATCGAGAAGAACGCCGGCGGCACGGGCTACGACTGGTCGATCGCCAACGGCGACGGCGACGCGATCGACTCCGACCTCGACCTGCCGCTGCCGCAGCTCGGCATCCTGGTCAACGGGGTGCGCGACCGCTACAACGAGGTGGAGGCGCTCGCCGGCGGCCCGAAGGACGATGTGCTGCGCGGTGACGACGTGATCCCGTCCCAGCGTGGCGGCGGCGGCTTCCTCGGCTGCGACGCGCTCGACGCGGCCGGCGTGGCCCGCATCCGCGGTCTGGACGAGGTCGTCACCGAGCTGCCGATCCCCGCCTCGACGGTGGGCAACGCGTCGGGCCGGGCCTGCGACCTGAGCGGCAACGTCTGGGGCGCGGGCAACATCCTGCTCGGCGGCGCGGGCAACGACCTGCTCGACGGCCGGCTGGGCGACGACATCCTCGACGGCAACCGCTACCTCGACGTGCACCTGGAGGTGCGCTCCGAGACCGGCGCGCTGTTGAGGACCGCCCGCAGCATGAACGAGCTGAAGGCCGACGTCTTCGCCGGAAAGATCAACCCCGGCACCATCCACGCCGTACGCGAGATCCTGACCGCACCGTCGGACGATGTGGACACCGCGGTCTTCTCGGCGGCCAGGGCGCAGTACGCGATCACGCCGATCGACGGCGGCGTGCTGGTGGCCGGCCCCGACGGCACCGACACGGTACGCAACGTGGAACAGCTCCAGTTCACCGACGAGCTGGTGCCGGTGGTGCCGGCGTTCCTCGGGGTGACCGCCTTCGCCGGCGACGCCCAGGCGACGGTGCTGCTGACCGTGCCGGACGCGGTGGCCGGTGGCGCGATCACCGGGCTGACGCTGGAGCGCACGGCCGGGGGAGTGACCACCACGACGACGCTGGCCGTGACCACCCGAACCCTGGTGGTGGAGGGCCTGACCAACGGGGTCCCGGTGTCCTTCCGGCTGCGCGTCGAGACGGCGGGCGGATCGGGCGAGTTCTCGGCGGCGTCCTCATCGGTGACGCCGGCCGTACCCGCGGGCGGCGACGACCCGATCGGCAACGAGGACAGCGGCGACGGCACGCCGGAGGACCCGACCCCGACCCCCACCTCGCCGACCACCCCCGTCGTCACCCCACCGACCACCCCGGTCGTTACCTCGCCCACCACCCCCGTCGTCACGCCGCCCACCACCCCCGTTGTCACCACGCCGACTACCACTTCGCCGACCACGGCTCCGACGGGTAACCCGGTGGCGCCGGACGCGCCGATCATCGGCACGGCGACCGGCGGGGACGAGCAGGCCCTGGTGCGCTGGTCCGGCCCGGCCTGGAACGGCGGATCGTCGATCTACGGTTACGAGATCCAGGCCGTCGACCCGGAGACCGGAATCGTCCTGGCCGTCGACGCCACGGACGCCGCAGCGGACCAGATGACGATGACCGGGCTGACCAACGGCGTGCCGTACGCGTTCTGGGTGCGCGCCGTGAACTCGGTGGGCGCCAGCACGGAATCCGCGATGTCCAACGTGGTCATCCCCGCCACCTCCGCCCCCACGCCGGGCGGCACCACGGACCCCGGCACCGGCACCGGCACCACCGACCCGGGCACGGGAACTGGCACCGGAACGACTGACCCGGGCACCACCGACCCGGGTGCTGGCGCGGGAACCGGTACTGGGACCGGCACGGGCACCGGCACCGGTACGGGAACCGGCACCAACCCGGGCAACGGCAACCCGACGACCGCGCCCTCGCCCACCCGCCCGGGCGCTCCGCGAATTGGCGGAGTCAACGCCGGCAACACCGTGGCAGTGGCCCGCTGGACCGCTCCCGCCGACAACGGCGGCTCCCCGATCGTCCGTTACGACGTCGAGGTCCGCACCGCCGCCGGCGCCCTGCGCGCCATCCGCACGGCTCCGGCCTCGGCCTCCCAGCTGACGATCAAGGCTCTGGCCAACGGCACCGGTTACAAGTTCCGGGTACGTGCCATCAACGAGATCGGCGCCGGCTCCTGGTCGTCGGCCTCCGCGACCGCTACCCCCTGGACGACCCCGGCCGCCGTAGCCTCGGTCAACGCCAAGTCCGGCACCGCGGGCGGCAAGATCACGGCAACGGTTTCGTGGAAGACCGGTAACAACGGCGGTTCCCCGCTCACCGGCTTCCGAGTCACCGCCCAGCGTCTCACCACCTCCGGCGCCGCGCTCGGCGCACCGCTGGTCCTGACGCTCCCGTCCTCGGCCCGCTCGGCGACGGTGACCGCTCCCACCGGCGTCCGCGCCGGCACCCGCTACCGCTTCACCGTCCAGCAGTTCAACGTCATCGGCGCCGGCCCCGGCCACGCCGCCACCACCGGGGTCCGCTGACGCCCGACCACACCAAGCACGGCCCGGACCTTTGGTCCGGGCCGTGCGGGGCCGTGCGGGGCCGTGCGGGGCCGGAAGCCGCCGACGGCCGCGACTGCGCACCTAGGCGGTGCGCAGTCGCGGGAGCGGCTTCGGCTGCGTTTGATGGCGGCCACTTGGCGTACTTCGGCTTGGGGCCTTGAGGTTATTCGGGGACTTTGCGGTAGGCGCCGTCGCTGGCGCTGGTGGCCATCGAGGCGTAGGCGCGCAGGGCGGCGGAGACCGGGCGCTGGCGGTCGACGGGGGAGAACGGCTTGGTGCGGCGCTCCTGTTCGTGGCGGCGCTGGGCCAGGTCCTCGTCGGTGACGTGGAGGGTGATGCTGCGGCCGGGGATGTCGATGGTGATCTCGTCGCCGGTTTCGACCAGGGCGATCAGGCCGCCGGCGGCTGCCTCGGGGGAGACGTGACCGATGGAGAGGCCG
>DASRYP010000866.1:0-3330 GCA_035687165.1 Actinoplanes sp.
GTTTCACCTTGGTCGCGTCGGGGGCCTTGATGCGGACCTGCACGCGTCCGCCCGCATCCACGCGCGGGTATTCCGCGCCCCAGACGTTGGTCTCCGCCGGTTGGAACGTGCCCGCGTCCTGGGCGTGGCCGAGCGCGCCCAACAGGCAGGCCAGGATGGCAAACCAGGTCTTCTTCATCGGAATCCCCTTCAGCGACGTGGCGAAAAACTACCGGCAGGAACTATCGGCGCCGCGGACATTCATGCGGATGGCCGTCACCTCGGTCGAGGGACCGGTGATGAACAGCGTCCTGCCATCGCGACCCGCGAACGTGTTGTTGGTGGCGCCGCCGCCGGTTGGAATCTTCAGGATGTTGTTGCCGTGGCGATCGAACGCCAGCACGCCCTCACCATTGCTGATGTAGACGTTGCCGCGTTCGTCCATCGACATGCCATCGCCACCCCAATCGCTGAACTTGCGCATGTTGGTGAGCGTCCCGTCGCGCTTGATGTCGAACACCCAGGTACCGCCGTGGTTGTCGTAGTACCACTTGTTGACGTAGAGCTTCTTTCCGTCAGGCGTGCCGACGACTCCGTTCGGCCATGCATCGGACTCCCAGCCCAAGGCATCGGACGTCACTCTCACGAGGTTCCGCGCCCCGGGAGGTAGATAGTAGACGTGGCCGCCTTTGCCCTGGGGAGACTGCTCCGAGTGCGTGGGCTCCCAGGGCTGCTGTCTCGGATCACCGGCATCCCAATATCCCCGCGGAAATATCGGATCCGTGATGTAGATGCCGCCGTTGGTCGGATTGATCCACACGTCATTCGGCCCGTTCAGCAGCTTGCCCTGGTAGTTGTCGACCAGCACCGTGTGGCTTCCGTCCGCACGGATCTTCCACAGCTCTCCATGCATGTCGGAGGCGGCAATGAGGTTTCCCTCCCGGTCGAAGATCATGCCGTTGGCACGGCCGGTGCCTTCCAGGAACAGAGTGATCTTGCCGGTGCCGGCGTCCCAACGGTAAATCCTGTCGTTGGGCTGGTCAGTGAAGAACACGTTGCCATGCCGATCAGCCGCGGGGCCCTCAGTAAAACTGAAGCCTTCCGCGAGGCTGACCAGCTGCCCATGCGCACTCCGTGATACCAGGCCGAGCGGATCGTAGATAGCGCTCGGAATGACTTCAGCCGGAGGGCGATGCTTGTCCTGATCGGCCGCAGCAGTAATGTTCGCGTGAGCGGCGCAGAGCAAAAAGCCCAGCGCCGCCACGAGAATGCGTCCTTGTGTCCTCATGTTCAACCTCCTGTTGTGTTCCGCGATCAGAACTTGAGCCTGGCGCCCAGTGTGTAGAAGCGGCCCATGTCGTCATAGAAGGGCAGCGTCGCGTAGAACAAGCCCGGAAGACCCGAACCCGACGGCGCCAGCGGAGCACGTTCATCCAGAAGGTTGGTGACGGTCAGGAAAGCTTCCAGCTTGCCGTCGCTGATATCGAACGCCTTGGCAACCGTGATATCGACGACGTCGTTGGCGTCGAGACTCGAGTCCACATAGTTCTGGTTGCCGCCGGGCTGGTTGGCGGGAGTGTTGAGGTTATTGTTGCTGCTCTTGAGACTGGTGCTGCCCAGCCAGCGGTTCTGCAACGCGACGCTCCAACTGCTGTTCTCGTATTGCAGGAATGTGGTCTGCATCCAATGAGGCTGCACCGCCCAGGTATAAAACGTCGAAGTCGGCGTGGTGAGCGTTGAATTGACCGGCTGATAGGTGACCAGGTGGCGCAGGGAGAAATTGCCGCCTGCCAACTCCCAGCTGTAGTCGAGCTGCAGATCGTAGCCCTTGATCTTCTGCAGTGCCGCGTTGACGGGGGCACTACGGACCTCGGTCGGCATGTTGACGGCCGGATTGAAGTAGTTGGGATCGGACGGGTCCGTGATCGGGCGCACCGCCAGATCGCATACCGGCGAGTTGTAGCTAGGCGCACTGGCCAGGCAGATGGCCTGGACAGAGTCGTTCGCATAGTTGAGGTTGGTGATCGCGTTTTCCAGTCGGGTCTCCCAGTAATCGACCGACATGCTGAAGCGCGGCAGGACTGTCGGCGTCAGAACGAATCCGACGGTGACCGTCTTCGCCTCTTCCGGGGTGAGGAGCGGATTGCCACGCGAGGCGAGCCGCATGCCTTGGGCGCTGCCGCCCGTGAGCCGGTCGTTGTAACTGCTCGAGGTGACACCCGCCGGCTGGAACAGGTCGTTGAGGTTCGGCGCGCGGATATCGGACGAATAGGTGCTGCGGATCCGGAGCGAATCGACGATCTGCCAGTTGAGTCCGATCTTCCAGGAATCGACCGCATCGAAGGACGAATACTTCGTATAGCGATACGCCAGATTGGTCGAGAGGTCCTGAAATCCGGGGACGTCCTTCAACAGCGGAACGTTCAATTCCAGCGCGCCTTCGTAGACGTGGTTATCGACATCGACGGGAGCCACGGTGTTCTGAACCCAGCGCAGCGGTGCGGCGTTTCCGGCGGCCAGACACATGCGCAGGCCCGTGCAGTTGACGAAGTCGGAAGGCAGGAAGTCGCTTTCCATCACGTACGTTTGCCAGCGTGCATCGACCGACAGGTTGGCGGTGATTTCGCCCGCGGGAAGACCGAAGCCCCAAAGACCGCCGCCAATGGAGGCGCCGACGTTGTCCAGATCCTGCGTCAGGTTCCACGACGTCTGGACTCGAAGGTAGTCATAGGACGCCGCCGAAATTCCATCGGGAGTCGTGATGTTCGACGGAACGCAGCCGGGATAAAGAGTCGCAAACTGCGGTTGTGTCGAGACCCAGCATTTGATGGTGCCGGCGTCACTGACCGCATCCAGCGAGGCCAGGTACTTGGCATTGTCGGTGTTGTTGGGATTGGTGACCGAGAGCTCGCTGGTGCTGTGGTTGAAGAACACTTCCCAGGCGAAACCGCCTAACTCTCCGGTGACGCCCGTTTCCGCATTCCACTGCTTTTGGTCGCCCAGCGTGCGATACAGCCGGTTCGGCCCGCCCTCGCTGCCATCGACGGGTAGCCCGTCGACGACGTTGAAGTAGCGCGGGTTGGAGAAAATGGGCACGTTCGGCGGCGGTGGCGGCGTGCTGCCGGTTTGCGGCGAGGTCGGCGGCACGGCCGGCAGGCAACGCCAGTTGGTTGCGGCGGGAGTTCCGCAGACGATGTTCGCTCCCAGGAGTGCCTGCGTGTTCGCAGTCAAGTACGGATTGTTGGCGAACAGCGTGTTCGGCCGGCCGTTGTTCGGGCTAACTACCCACTGGATCCAGTCGGACGCATTCTCGGCTTGCGCCCAGGACCCCTGCACATACCAGTTGGTGTT
>DASRYP010000867.1:0-2300 GCA_035687165.1 Actinoplanes sp.
CACTCGATACCCGAAAACCCCCGGCCCACGGCGTACGCCACGAAGTCGTCCCACGGCTCGCCCGCGGCGACCCGGACCACCACGCTCTCGGCGTGCTCCTCGACCACCCGGACCCCCCGGTTACGCACCAGCACGACCGTGCCGGCGAAGCCGCCGTCCCCGATCACCACGTTGCTGCCGCCGGCCAGAACCAGCACCGGGTGACCTTCCGCGGCGACTTCCCGAACCGTTGCCACCAGTTCGTCCGTTTCGGTGGCGACCGTCAGGGTGCCGGCCGGGCCGCCGAGGCGTAGCGTCGTGTACGCCGAGAGGTCGGTTTGCATGGCGGCGGTAACGTCAGACACGCCAACCACCCTAGGCTCAACGGTTCGGGCACCTCATCGGCGGTCCGGTGGAGCGGAGAGAATCGCGATGAACAGGTTGCACGCGTCCAAGGACTTCTGGCTCGCGGCGCTACGGGCCGACAACCCCGCGCTGCAGGATGCTGTTGTCCAGGCCGGCCCCGACGCGGTCGTGCCCGCGTGTCCCGACTGGACGGTCGCCGATCTGGTCGCACACCTCACCGCCGAGCTGCACTGGGTGCGCGCGACGACCACCCGCGGCGTCACCGACCGGCCCGCCGAGCCGGCGATCCCGGTCCGGCTCGAGTGGGAGGCGGCGCTCGACGGACTGCGCCGCGAGCTCACCGGCACGATCGAGACGCTCGAGGCGCTCGACGCCGACTTCCCCGCGTGGAACTGGGCGCCGCAGGCCAAGAAGGCGGCGTTCTGGCAGCGCCGGATGGCCCACGAGATCTCGGTGCACCGTTGGGACGCCGAGTCCGCGGCCGAGCGCGCCACCCCGATCGAGACCAAGCTGGCCGCCGACGGGGTGAACGAGGTGCTCGACACCTGGCTGCCGGCCGGCCGCCGCCGGGGCCCGACCGACCTGCACGGCGTCGTGCACCTGGTGGCCAGCGACGCGGGCTACGAGTGGTTCGTGCGGTTGCGCGGCGCGGGGGTGGCCCTGCTCGACACCGGCACGATCCTCGACTCCGACGATCATCACGCCCGCGCCCAGGCGACCGGGACGGCGAGCGACCTGCAGCTGATGCTGATGGGCCGGATCCGGGCCGATCGTCTCGTGCTGACCGGCGACAACCGGCTGGTCGACGCCCTGCGTACGGGCTAGACCGCCGCACCCGCCGCCTTGACACAGGCTTACATTCGACTTACCGAGGTATCAGGGAGCGGTTCCAGCCCTATGATTAACCGGTTAAGTTCGAGTTTCCACGAGTCTCAAGAGGTGGGGAACGCATGACGGCAACCGTCACGTCCACGTCGGCGCAGCCGGCCCTCGCCGCGATCACCTTCCCCGACGACTTCATTTGGGGCGCCGCCACCGCGTCGTACCAGATCGAGGGCGCGGCGCGGGAGGACGGTCGCGGCCCGTCGATCTGGGACACCTTCAGTCGTACGCCGGGACGGGTGTATGCCGGTCACACCGGCGACATCGCCTGCGACCACTACCACCGTTACGCCGACGACGTGGCACTGATGGCCGATCTGGGCCTGGCCTCGTACCGGTTCTCGGTCGCCTGGCCGCGGATCCAGCCTGACGGCAGCGGCCCGGTCAACCTCAAAGGTCTGGACTTCTACGACCGCCTCACCGACGAACTGCTCGGTAAGGGCATCGACCCGGTCGTCACGCTCTACCACTGGGACCTGCCGCAGACCCTCGAGGACCGCGGCGGCTGGGCCAACCGCGAGACCGCCGAGGCGTTCGGCGAGTACGCGCGGATCGTGCACGCTCGGCTCGGCGACCGCGTCCAGACCTGGACCACGCTGAACGAGCCCTGGTGCTCGGCCTACCTGGGTTACGGCAGTGGCGTGCACGCGCCCGGCAAGCAGGACCCGGCGGCCGTCTTCGCCTCGGTGCACCACCTGCTGCTCGGCCACGGACTGGCGGCGCGGGCGCTGCGCTCGGCCGGCGCGCAAAGCGTCAGCATCACACTCAACCCGTCGGTCGCCCTCCCGGTCGACCCGGGCAACCGGGCCGACCTCGAAGCGGTAAGGATCATCGACGGACTCTCCAACCGGATGTTCCTCGACCCGCTGCTCAAGGGCCGGTACCCGGCCGACATGCTCGAGCACATGTCCCGGTTCACCGATCTGTCGTACATCGCCGACGGTGACCTGGCGACGATCAACGCACCGATCGACGTGCTGGGGATCAACTTCTACCAACCCGCGTACGTCTCGGCCAAGCCCGGCGCCCCGGCGACCCTCGACCAGCCCGGCAGCGAGGGCATCGCCTGGCGC
>DASRYP010000868.1:0-3105 GCA_035687165.1 Actinoplanes sp.
CGAAGCCGAGAACCGCGACGGACTGCACGGTCTGCCGGGCGACCAGCGGCGCTATCCAGTCGGTGCCGTCGGAACCGGGTGGCGGCAGGTCGTGCCGCGCGACGAAGCTCACGGTCCGGCCCACCAGGCCGATCACCACGATGCTGTCGGTCGGGTGGAAGCCCAGCAGGTAGGGCGTGGCGGCGATGAGGTCGGCGGAGGACCGGATGGCGAGCGTGCACTCGGGGTTCATGGCGGGCAGCGTGGCCGTTGAGCCGCTCTCCGCGAGTGCCATTCGGCCGGCCTGTGGACGACACGCGGGTTATCCACCGACCCGAAATCGAAAAGCCCAGCTACGAGCGGAACGGCAGGTCGTGGAGTTCGAGGCCGTCCTGCTGCCACTCGTGCGGTGCGCGGTTCAGGTCGAGGGTCAGTTCGAACGATGAGACCACGTCGTAGCCGGCCGCGTGCAGGCTGCGGATCGCGTCCACGTTGCGGGACTCGGGTGAGATGGTCAGGGCGGACATGTTGCGTCGACGCGCCTCGCTCGCCACGTGCCGCAGCAGTGTGCGGCCCACGCCCTTGTGCCGGTACGAGGCTGTGACCACGACCGGCTCGACCTCCCCGGCCCGGCCGCGAAGGACCAGGCCGACCAGTCCGATCACCCCGTCGTCGGCGTGGTCGGCCACCCAGAGCCCGCCGAGATCCAGGCGGGTGAGGTATTCCTCGAAGCCCTCGCCGCCGTCGTGGTCCGGTACCCCGTACATCGTGTTGTGCTGGTTCGTCAGCTCGGACCACAGGCGACGGCCCGCGGAGTGGTCACTCGGCCGGTACGAACGCACTGTGACAGGGTTCATGCCGACATTTTGACTCCGATTTCGGGCATGCGTAAGCGGAAGCGGAAGATAAGGCCGTGGACCAGGCGTACTTGCGCGCGCACCCCGAGCACCTCCCGACATTTCGCACCCATCAGCGCCTCCGCGAGACCCCGGTGGGCAGCGGCGGCGTGTCGATCGCCAGCCGGCTGACGCTCGACGACGGGACCTCGGTCTTCGCCAAGAGCTGGCGGTCCGGGGAGCCGCCGGAGGGCTTCTTCGCGGCCGAGGCGTCCGGTTTGACCTGGTTGCGAGAGGGGGGTGCGCCGACGCCCGAGGTGATCGCCGCGCTGCCGACGATGATCGTCACCGAGTGGATCGACCCCGGCGAGCCCACTCCCGCGGCCGCCGAGCAGTTCGCCCGCAATCTGGCCGCGCTGCATCGCTCCGGCGCCGAGGCGTTCGGGGCGGGCTGGAACGGGTATATCGGACCACTCGAGCTCGACAACACCCCGACGACGGGCGCGTGGGGCCCCTGGTTCGGCGAACGCCGGATCCTCCCGTACCTCAAGATCTCGGCTGATCGCGGGGCGCTCTCGCCGGCCGAGGTCGTCCTGGTCGAGCGCGTTCTGCGGACCCTGCGGACGGACGCCCACAGCGAGGCGCCCAGTCGCACGCACGGCGACCTCTGGCCGGGAAACGTGCTGTGGGCCGCCGACGGCCGGGCCCGGCTCGTCGATCCGGCCGCACACGGTGGTCACCGCGAGACTGATCTCGCCGCCCTGGCCCTGTTCGGCGGCGTGCCGTTTCTGTCGTCGATCCTTGGCAGCTACCAGGAGGTATTCCCGTTGGCCGAGGGCTGGCCGGCCCGCGTGCCATTGCATCAACTGCACCTGTTGCTCGTGCAGACCGCCGCGTTCGGGGGAAGCTATCGGGCGGGCGTTCGCGCCGCCGCGGAATCCACACTGCGCGGACTGTGATCGAGTCGGTAGTCCACAGGACGAAATCGGCGGGAGCCATCAGCGGCCCGAGCGGATAGATTCGAGCTGTGACCATGCGCAGGGGCAACCACGAGGCGGGCCGGTGATCCCGCTCGCCGACAGATTCGGCCGGGTGGCGACCGATCTGCGGGTCTCGCTGACCGATCGGTGCAATCTGCGCTGCACCTATTGCATGCCCGAGGAAGGGTTGGCCTGGCTCCCCCGCGAGCAGCAGCTCACCGACGACGAGGTGACCCGGTTGATCCGGATCTCCGTCGAGCTGCTCGGCGTCGAAGACGTGCGGTTCACCGGCGGGGAGCCGCTGCTGCGGCGGGGGCTGGTCGGCATCGTGCAGGCCGCGGCCCGACTCGAGCCCCGGCCCCGACTGATGCTCACGACGAATGGCATCGGGCTGGAACGGCTCGCGGCGCCCCTGTGGGAGGCCGGGCTCGACCGGGTGAATGTCTCGCTCGACACGCTCGACCCCGAGCGGTTCAAGGCCCTCACCCGGCGCGACCGGCTTGCCGACGTGCTGCGGGGTCTCACCGCGGCGGCCAAGGCCGGGCTCACTCCGGTAAAGATCAACACGGTGCTCATGCGGGGCATCAACGACGACGAGGCGCCGGCGCTGCTGCGCTTCGCGCTCGATCACGGCTATCAGTTGCGCTTCATCGAGCAGATGCCGCTCGATGCCCAACACCAGTGGAACCGGCACACGATGGTCACGGCCGACGAGATCCTGGCCGACCTCGAGCCGTATGGTCTGCTCCCCGATCCTGTTTCACGTGGAACAGCGCCGGCCGAGACCTGGTTGGTGCCCGGCTATGTCGATGCGGCCGGCGATCCGGGCCGGGTCGGCGTGATCGGCAGCGTGACCAGGCCTTTCTGCGGCGACTGCGACCGCACCCGGCTCACCGCGGACGGCCAGGTGCGCAACTGCCTGTTCGCCACCGACGAGAGCGACCTGCGCAAGCAGCTGCGCGACGGAGCCACCGACAGCGAGCTGGCCGAGGCCTGGCGGGTCGCCATGAGCGGCAAACGGGCCGGCCACGGCATCGACGACCCCAGCTTCCTGCAGCCGGCCCGCCCGATGTCGGCGATCGGGGGCTGACGTGGCGATCCTGACGGTCCGCTACTTCGCCGGGGCGCGGGCCGCGGCGAACGGGACTCGCAGCGAGCCGGTCGAGGCCGGCACGGTGGAAGAGCTGAGGCAGCGGCTGACCGACCGCTATGGCGAACGGCTCGGCGTGGTCCTCAAGGCCGCCAGCTTCCTCGTCGACGGCTTGGCCTGCCACGACCAGACCGCGCCACTGCCCGCCGACGCCACGATC
>DASRYP010000869.1:0-6894 GCA_035687165.1 Actinoplanes sp.
GAGGTGCTGCGCAACGCCGACATCGTGATGTACGCGGCGAAGGACGGCGGCAAGGCGACCTGGACCCGGTTCGAGCCGAGGATGCGCCAGGACGTCCTGAACCACGCCCGGCTCGGCAGCGAGCTGCGCGACGCGATCAACCGGCATGAGCTATTCCTGCTCTACCAGCCGGTCTTCGACATCGTCACCGGCCGGCTGCACGGCGCCGAGGCACTGGTGCGCTGGAACCACCCGGTACGCGGTTTCGTCTCGCCGGGTGACTTCATCCCGGTGGCCGAACGCACCGGCCTGATCGTGCCGCTCGGCTCGTGGGTGCTGCGCGAGGCCTGCGAGCAGCTCGTCCGGTGGCGCTGCGAGCACGGCGAGAGCGCGATCGGAGCGATCAACGTGAACGTGGCGGTCCGTCAGCTGCGCGAGCCGGGTTTCGTCGACGAGGTGGCGGCCGTGCTGAGCGAGACCGGACTGCTGCCGGGCAACCTGGTGCTCGAGGTGACCGAGTCGTCGGTCGCGGACGGGCGGCAGGTGCGCGACACGTTGCACGCGCTGCACGACATGGGGGTGCGGCTGGCGCTGGACGACTTCGGCACCGGCCAGTCGTCGCTGAGCCTGCTGCGCGCGTTCCCGGTCGACGTCCTCAAGCTGGACAAGTCGTTCGTCGACGGCATCGCCGACGGCGAGGACCGGGGCCGCCTGGCGGTCGCCGCCGCGGTCGCCCAGCTCGCCGAATACCTGCAGCTCAGCGCGGTCGCCGAGGGCATCGAGAGCGAGGCCCAGCTGAACCGCCTGCGCGCGATGGGCTACCGCCTCGGCCAGGGCTTCTTCATGGCGAAGCCGCTGCCGGCGGACGAGGCCGGCGCCTTGATGAGCGGGGCGCCGTCCCCGAGCGTCCGGGTTGCCTAAACTTCCACTTCGCGGCGGTCCTCGGTGGCCCAGAGGGTGTGGAACGAGCCCTCCTTGTCGGTGCGGCGGTAGGTGTGGGCGCCGAAGAAGTCGCGCTGGCCCTGGATCAGGGCGGCCGGCAGGCGCTTGGCACGCAAACCGTCGTAGTAGGCCAGCGCGGACGCGAAGCCCGGCGCCGGGATGCCCTGCTCGGCGGCCGTGACCACCACTCGCCGCCAGGCGTCCTGGGCGCCGCTGACGGCGTCGAGGAAGTACTGGTCGACCAGGAGCGTGGTCAGCTCGGGCGACTTGTCGTACGCCTGCTTGATGAAGTCGAGGAACTTGGCGCGGATGATGCAGCCCGCCCGCCAGATCTTCGCCATCGCGCCGGGGTCGATGTCCCAGCCGTACTCCTGGCTGGCCGCCTGGATCTGCTGGAAGCCCTGCGCGTACGCCACGATCTTGGAGGCGAAGAGCGCCTGCTCGACGTCGGCCTGCAGATCACCCTGGTACGTCCCGGCCTGGGCCGTCGGACCCGGCAGGCCCGCCTCGGCCGCGGCCGCGCGCACGTCGGCGCCGCCGGAGAGAGCGCGCGCGAAGACCGACTCGGCGATGCCGCTGACCGGCACGCCCAGGTCGAGGGCGGCCTGCACGGTCCAGCGGCCGGTGCCCTTCTGCTCGGCCTGGTCGACCACGATGTCGACGAACGGCTTACCCGTCGCGGCGTCGGTCTGCTTGAGCACCTCGGCCGTGATCTCGATCAGGTAGGACCCCAGGCGCCCCTCGTTCCAGCCCTTGAAGATGTCGGCGATCTCGCTGGGGGAGTACCCACCGACCTGCCGCAGCAGGTCGTACGCCTCGGCGATGAGCTGCATGTCCGCGTACTCGATGCCGTTGTGCACCATTTTGACGAAGTGCCCGGCGCCGTCCGGCCCGACGTGCACGCAGCAGGTCTCGCCGTCGTCCGCCTTGGCCGCGATGTCCTCGAGCAGCGGGCCGAGCGCCTGGTAAGACTGGACGGAGCCGCCCGGCATGATGCTCGGGCCGTGCAGCGCCCCCTCCTCGCCGCCCGAGACGCCGGCGCCCACGAAGTGCAGGCCGCGCTCGCGCAGCGCCGCCTCGCGCCGGCGGGTGTCCAGGAAGTGTGCGTTGCCCGCGTCGATGAGCATGTCGCCCTCTTCGAGCAGTGGGGCGAACTCGTCGATCACGGCGTCGGTCGGCGCCCCGGCCTTCACCATGATGATCACGCGGCGTGGCTTCTCGAGGCTCGCCACGAAGTCCTCGGCGGACTCGGCGGGCAGGAACGTGCCCTCGCCGCCGAACTCCTCGACGAGCTCCTTGGTGCGGTTGTAGGAGCGGTTGTGCACGGCCACGGTGTGTCCGTGGCGGGCGAAGTTGCGGGCCAGGTTCCGCCCCATCACGGCGAGGCCGGTGACCCCGATCTGTGCCTTCTCGGTCATCATTGACACCTTTCCCTAGCAGCGAGCCACGCCGCTCATTCTTACGGCTCTTTGACGATCAGAGTTCATACGTGTTCACGTGTTGGGCACGTTGAGACGTTCAGGACTGCCCACCGGTCCGCCTCGCCGTAGTCCGGGTTCCCGGCGGCGGTAGGCTTCCTCCCATGCCGACGGGGACCCGCTGACCTATGAGGCGCGGTGAGATCTGGACCATCGGCAATGCCACCGATCTGCGCTACCGGGTTCTCGTGCTCTCCGGAGACTCCTACAACGAGCGCGACAACGCCTCGCCCTTCTGCGCGCCGATCGTCCGGCAGCGTGGCGTGACCGAGTTGCCACCTTTCGCGGTGCCGTTGACCGAGCAGGATCCGATCACCGGTGTGGTGGTCGTCAACCGGATGCGGCGACTGCCCGCTTCGGTCGGTGCGGAGCGCATCGGCATGGTCACCGGCTCCAGCATGGCCCGCCTGACCGAGGCGATGCGGTCCCTGTTCGAGCTGTGACGGCCCGGTCGCTGGTCGAAAGGCGGTCGCCCGATCGCGGGGTCGGTACGGCCGTTCAACCGATGCGCTACGCCGACGAGTCATCCCCGGTCGGGTGACCGGTGCGTCGTCGCGCCGCAGGTCGCGACCGGTCCGGATGAACGGACGATGACGGCACCGGGTCCATTGACGTATTCAGTAGACCCGACATAAAACTCCTGACGGGTACGGCTCCAGAAACTCCTGACGGGTACGGCTCCAGAAGGGACATCGCGTGGCACAGGCGTACGCGGCGGCGGTGGCGGGTCCGCGCCCCGGCGCACCGGCCGGCACCGGCGAGGCGGCCCGCCGCACCATCGAGCGGGCGGTCGGCCTCCTCGCGGGCCGAGCACGCTGCCGCCTGGCCGACGCGCACCGCCATCTGCTGCGGATGGCCGACGAGGAGGGCCGCGGGCTGCTCGAGATCGCCACCGGCGTGATCCGCCTGCTCGACGTGGCCGACGCGGGGACACCGACCATCTCGGGGCTCGACACCGGCGGGCTCGCCGACCGGCGGCTCGCCGAGGTAGAGCGTCAGCTCGACGAGCAGAGCCGCAGCCTGGCCGCCGAGCACGAGCTGGCCCATCGCCTGCAACGGATCATCCTGCCGATCCCGGCGGGGCCGATCGTGCTGCCTGGTCTCAAGGTGGCGCTGCGCTACCTGCCGGCCGGGCAGGAGAGCCTGGTCGGCGGCGACTGGTATCACGCGGCCGAGCTGCGCGACGGCTCCGTGCTGCTCGCCGTCGGCGATGTGGCCGGGCACGGCACCCAGGCGGCCACGAACATGGCTCAGCTGCGGCACGCGCTGCGGGCGCTGGCGGTCACCACGAGCTGCCCGGCCCAGCTGCTCGGTCACCTGAACCAGCTCATCTGCGAGCTCGAACGCGACACGCCCGAACTGGCGGCCACCGCCGTGGTGGCCCGTTTCGACCCGGCGCGCAACGAGATCGTCTGGGCCCAGGCCGGTCACCCGCCGCCGCTGCTGAGCCGGGGCGGCCGCACGGTGCCGCTGGAGCGTCCCGAGGGCCCGATGCTGGGTGTCGTCGAGGACGCCACGTACCAGGCCGCCCGCCTCGACTTCCGCGTCGGTGACGTGCTGCTGCTCTACACCGACGGGCTGGTCGAGCACCGCAGCCGCGGGCTCGACGACGGCCTGGCCTCGGTGATCGCCACGGTCGACGAGGCCGTGCGGGCCTCGCCGGAGCAGCCGTTGGCCCAGTTGCTGGCCCGGTTGCGGCAGGCGAATCCGGACGACGACACCTGCATCCTGGCCGCCCGCCCGGTCACCGGAGACACCCACGATCTACGCCGATATCTCTCCGGCGGTTACAAAAAGCTGCATCTGCCTCGCTGAGGGGACGAATTCGCGAGATCATGTCGGCCGTGACCGGTCACACGTTCGGTGTTCTGTCGCCCTTCGTCGGGGGCGACTACTACGGGTCCATCATCGCGGGCGCGAACGCGACGTCCGTGACTGGTGGGGACCGTCTCCTCGCGTTGCAGACCCTGGATCCGGGCTCGTACACGGCCGACCGCAGCGGGGTTCCCGACTACCGACGGCCGGTGGCCTGGGGGCAGCTCGACGGGCTGATCGTGCTGGCCGGCGCGGTCCCCGAGGCGTACGCGCAAGCGGCCCGGGCCACCGGGATGCCGGTGGTGACCGTGGGGCACGAGATGGCGGGGTGTTCCGCCGTCTTCGCCGACAACCGGGCCGGCGTCCACGCCGCGGTCAGCCACCTCATCGGGCACGGGCACGAGCGGATCGCTTTCGTCGGCCACCTCAACCACCAGGACGTGCGGGAGCGGCGGGACGGCTACCGCAGCGCGCTGATGGCCCACGGCCTGGCCCCCGGGCCCGAGCTGATCCTCGACGCCGGCGACAACCACGAGAGCGGCGGCGAGCTGGCCGGTGACCTGCTGACGGCCGCGGGGCTGACGGCCACGGCGGTGGCCTGCGGCACCGACCGCAACGCGATCGGCCTGATCCGGCGACTGACCGAGCTCGGCTTCAAGATTCCCGACGATCTCGCGGTGGTCGGCTTCGACGACGTCGCCGACTCCACGTACATGCGCCCCAGCCTCTCCACCGTGCGCCAGCCGTCGGACGAGATCGGCGCCTCCGCGGTCGCGCTCGTCGCCGAGCTGGCCGACTCGTCGCGGCCCGCCCAGATCCTGCGCCGGGTGCCGACCAGGTTCGTGCGGCGCGACTCGTGCGGCTGCCCGCCGACCGGGCTGCCGGTCACCGAGGACCTGACCCGCTACCTGTTCGACCAGGTCTGCCTCCTGCAGCAGACCCTGGACATCCAGCACCTGCTCGGGGTCGATCTGCTCGGCGCGCACGACCGCGACCCGCGCGACCTGGGCTGGCTCAAGCGCACCACGGCCTTCGCCGGCTGCCTCGGCCTGTGGACCGACGACGCGGTGCCGGCGCTCGACACCGAGCTGCGCGTCGTGGGGGAGTACCCGGCCGGGCACGACCTGGTGGGTACGACGATGCCGGCCAGCGAGTTCCCGCCGCGGCGGCTGTTCACCCACGCCGACGGCGCGGCCGGCGAGGCTGTCTTCGTGGTGCCGATCCGCAGCGCGACCCGGGACTGGGGGATGCTCGCCGCGGTCGGCCACATCCAGGAGAGCACCCCGCCCGGTAGCGAGCTGATGAACCATTCCGGCTCCCTGCTGGCCGCGGCGCTCGACCGCAGCGCGATGGTGGCCGCGCTGCGCGAGCAGGAGGAGCAGCTGCGCGCCGCCGCCCTGCACGACCCGCTCACCGGCCTGCCCAACCGGGTGCTGCTGGCCGACCGGCTGCGGCAGGCCGGGCTGCGCGCCGCCCGGCAGCCCGGGCACCGCTTCGCCGTGCTCCTGCTCGACCTCGACGGCTTCAAGGCGGTCAACGACTCGTTCGGCCACGCGACCGGGGACGTGCTGCTCATCGAGGTGGCGCGGCGGCTGACCGGGCTGGTGCGCGAGTCGGACACGGTGGCCCGGCTCGGCGGTGACGAGTTCGTGGTGCTGCTCGACGGGCTGCCGGCCGACGGGGCCGAGCGGCTGGTGCGTGACACCATCGCCGCCCGGCTCGTCGAGCCGTACGTCATCGACGGGGGCCGGGTCCTGGTCGGGGTGAGCATCGGGGTGGCCCTGAGCGACGACGGGGCCGGCGACCCGGACGCCCTGCTGCGCGAGGCCGACGCCGCGATGTACCGCGAGAAGACGTTGGCTAGGGCAGCGTCCAGCTCTGGGTCGCCGCGCCGGAACAGCCGGTGACCGTGGTCGTGCTGCCGGCCCGGCCCGGGTCGGTCAGGCAGCCGCCGCCGGACGAGTTGATCAGCGTGCCGTCCGGCCCGGCCCGCCACTGACCGGCGTCGCCGTCCCCACAGGCGCCGGTCCGCACGGTGCCGTCGCTGCTCGGCGCGGCGCAGCGATCACCCACCCGCAGCGTGCCGTCGGTGGCCAGGGTGAAGGTCTGCACCGACACGTCGAGGCATCCGGCCACCTGCACCGGGCTGCCGTCTCCGCCGAAAATGCCGCCGCGGGCCAGGCAGCGGCCGCTCGCGGCGGTGATCTTCCCGGTGCGGGCGGAGGCGGGCGGCGTGAGGGTCGGGTCGGCGGGTGCGGCGCTGGGTGGCGCGGAACCCGCCGGGGCGCTGCTCGGCACGAGTGATCGGAGGGAGGCGCTGGGCGACACGGCGGAGGCGCTGGGGGAGGCTGACGGGGACGCGGAAGTGGACGGCGAGGCCTTCCCGGACGGGCCGACGCTTCCGATGCTCGGGTCAAGCGGGGCCTGACCGGGCGCGGCGGGCAGAGCGACGCCGGGCTGGGGGAGCCCCGGGTCGCTCGCCGGTCCGAGGATCAGGTAGCCGACCACGCCGAGGGCGAGCGCGGCCCCGCCGACGAAGATCCCGGCGCGAGCGAGCGGGTGCAGGCCGAACCGCGGCTTGGCGGAGACGGGCGGCTCGTCCCGGACGGCCGGCTGCACGAGTGTGTCGTCGGGCTCGACCGGGAGTACGGCCGCCTCCGGCCAGGTTTCCGGCTGCTCG
>DASRYP010000870.1:0-8231 GCA_035687165.1 Actinoplanes sp.
CGTGGCATCTCACCGGTGATCCGCCCGGCCGAGAGGGTATAGATGCGGTCGCAGAGCCCGAGCAGTTCGGGCAGCTCGCTGGAGATCAGCAGGATCGCCTTCCCCTCGTCGGCGAGCCGATTGATGATCGTGTAGATCTCGTACTTGGCGCCGACGTCGATGCCGCGGGTCGGCTCGTCGAGGATCAGCACGTCCGGGTCGGTGAAGATCCACTTGGAGAGGACGACCTTCTGCTGGTTGCCGCCGGAGAGCTTGCCTGTGATGCTCGAGACACTGGGCGCCTTGATGTTCAGGCTCTTCCGGTACGTGTCGGCGACCTGATATTCCTCGTTGTCGTCGACCCAGCCCCGCCGGGCCAGCTTGCGTAGCCCCGCGGCCGACACGTTGCGCTTGATGTCCTCGATCAGGTTCAGCCCGTACTTCTTACGGTCCTCGGTCGCGTACGCGATACCGTGCCGGATGGCCTCGCGTACGGAACGCAATCGGATCTCTTGACCGTCCTTGAAGATCCGCCCGCTGATGCCGGTGCCGTAGGCGCGGCCGAAGATACTCATCGCCAGCTCGGTGCGCCCGGCGCCCATCAGCCCGGCCAGCCCGACGATCTCACCTCGGTGCAGCGTGAAGCCGGCGCCGGAGACCAGCAGGCGGCCGTGTTGGGTGGGGCTGTGCACGCTCCAGTCCTCGACCCGGAAGACCTCGTCGCCGATCTTCGGCTCGCGGGGCGGGAAGCGGTGGTCGAGGTCGCGCCCGACCATGCCGCTGATGATCCGGTTCTCGGTCAGCCCCTCGGCGTCCAGCGTGGTGATCGTCTTGCCGTCGCGCAGGATCGTCACCCGGTCGGCGATGTCGAGCACCTCGTTGAGCTTGTGCGAGATGATCACGCAGGTGATGCCCTCGTCGCGCAGGCCACGCAGCAGGTCGAGCAGGTGCGCCGAGTCGTCGTCGTTGAGCGCCGCGGTGGGCTCGTCGAGGATCAGCAGCTTGACCTGCTTGGAGAGCGCCTTGGCGATCTCCACGAGCTGCTGCTTGCCGACGCCGAGGTCGAGCACCTGGGTGACCGGGTTCTCCCGCAGGCCGACGCGGCGCATCAGCTCGGACGCGGCGGCGTTCGTCCGGTTCCAGTCGATCAGCCCGCGGGTGGCCTGCTCGTTGCCGAGGAAGATGTTCTCGGCGATCGACAGGTTCGAGGCGAGCGCCAGCTCCTGGTGGATGATCACGATGCCGCGGTGCTCGCTGTCGCGGATGCCCCCGAAGCGGCACTCCTGCCCGTCGAACGTGATCTCGCCGTCGTAGTCGCCGTGCGGGTAGACGCCGGAGAGCACCTTCATCAGGGTGCTCTTCCCGGCGCCGTTCTCCCCGCAGATCGCGTGGATCTCGCCGCGGAGCACCTCCAGGTTGACGTCGTCGAGAGCGCGGACGCCCGGGAACGTCTTGGAGATGCCCCGCATGCGGAGGATGGAGTCGGACATCAGCTGAGCTGAGCCTCGGTGTAGTAACCGGACTCCACGAGTTCCTTCTTGTAGTTCCCCTTGTCGACGATCACCGACTGCAGCAGCATCGACGGGACGACCTTCACCCCATTGTTGTAGTCGGTGGTGTTGTTGGTCTCCGGCGTCTGCCCCTTGAGGACGGAGTCAGCCATCTTGACGGTCGTCTCGGCGAGCTGACGGGTGTCCTTGTAGATCGTCGAGTACTGCTCACCCCGGACGATCGACTTGACCGAGGCCTGCTCGGCGTCCTGGCCCGTCACGATCGGGTAGGGCTGACCCGCCGTACCGTACCCGCTGCTCTTGAGGGCCGAGAGGATGCCGATCGAGAGCCCGTCGTAGGGCGAGAGCACGCCGTCGACCTTCGCGCCGCCGCGGTAGGTGGAGGTGAGGATGTTCTCCATCCGCTCCTGGGCGGTCTTGGCCTGCCAGCGCAGGATCGCCACGGTCTTGAACTCGGTCTGCTTGCTCTTGACGACGATCGTGCCGTCCTCGATGAACGGCTTGAGCACGCTCATGGCGCCGTTGAAGAAGAACGTGGCGTTGTTGTCGTCGGGCGAGCCGGCGAAGAGCTCCACGTTCAGCGGGCCCTTGGCATCGCCCTTGGAGCCGTCGGCCTTGAGCACCTTGAGCCCGGTGAGCAGCGAGGTCGCCTGCTGCACGCCGACCTTGAAGTTGTCGAAGGTCGCGTAGTAATCGACGTTGGGGCTGTTGCGGATCAGCCGGTCATAGGCGATGACCGGGATCTTGTTGGCCTTCGCGTTCTCGAGCTGGGTGGTGATGGCGGTGCCGTCGATCGACGCGATGATCAGCAGCTTGGCGCCCTTGGTGATCTGGTTGTCGAGCTGCTGCGTCTGGGTCGGGATCTTGTCTTCGGCATATTGGAGGTCGACCTGGTAGCCAAGCGTCTCGAGCTGCTTCTTGAGGTTGTCACCGTCGCTGATCCAACGCTCGGACGAACGGGTCGGCATGGTGACACCGACCAGCGCGCCCTTGGCGTCGCCGGCACCGGCGTCCTTGTCGACAGTCTTCTCACTCGAGCCACACGCGGCCAGGGAGGTCGCGAGCACGGCGGCGGAAACCACCGCACCCATCCTGGACAGTCTCATGCGGAACTCCTTCTACGGGTCCTCGGAGTGGGCGGTGCGGTCGAGTGTGAACGGTCACACTCACGGGTGTCAACCATTTCAGGCAACGCCGCTGACATTTGGCCGAAACGTTGTTATCGATAACAGGACGGTTTCGGCCGCCCGCACAAGTGTCGATGCGTACGGGCCCAGGTCCGGAGCGTGATGGATACAGGACGATCGATATGACTGGATTAGACCATGACCTTCGACAAGCCGGCCCACCGGCGGGCCGACCCGCCGCCCCCGGCGGCCGCCGACCACCCGCGACTACCTCGATCTGGGGCAAGGCGCTGAAGCGAGGCGCGGGCGAGGCCTGCCTCGCCCTGCGTGCCGCCGTCGGCCATCCCCGTGACCGGCCTCGGCGGCGGAAGATCTCTGGCGGGCGGGGTCAAGGGACCAAGGGCGCGGTCGAATTCTTGTCGAGGGCCTGGTCGATCTTCTCGGCGCCGCCGCGAATGAGCTGGCCGTAGTCGTCGTCGGGGAGGGCGTCGAGGTTCGTCAGCGCGGCGGCCAGGTGGCGATGCGCGTCGGGGAAGTTGCCGGATCGGCGGTGGGCGTCGGCCAGGTTCAGGTGCAGGGAAGGCAGGAGTTGCCGCACCTGCCAGGCGGCGTCGTGCTCCTGCAGGCATTCGTCGGTGAGGTCGCCGGCCGCGGCCAGCGCGCGCTGATCCCATCGAAGCTCGTCGGCCACGGTCTCCTGCACATCGGCGGTGAAGTGGGCGATCGTGCACCGGTGCAAGGCGTCGCCGGGCTCGTCCCACAGTGCTTCGAGTGCCGCTCGTGCGCCGGCGCGGTCGCCGGCGTGTCCCAGCTGGACGGCGGCGGTGATCGCCGCCATGACGCTGTCGGGCTCGGGTGTCGTGGACTCGGACACTTGGGTGCTCCTTTGCTCGGTGTTGTGCGACCCCGACGATGCTGAACCCTTGACCTGCTCGAGGGTCAAGCGGGCGCGTCGGCCTCCCCCGGAGCGGCACGGTCGATGAGGTCCAGGTCGGTGATGGGGCGGGCGACTCGGCAGGGGACGCCGAGGGCGACGGTCATGGGCCGGACGTTAGCCGGGGGGTACGACATCGGCGCCTCGCGGGGCGGGAATTCGGTCGGCGGGGTGGGCCGATGTGCGGCAGACTCGCGGGCATGTCCGTCATGGCCCGCAACGTCGACGATCTCACCTCCTACGCGGCCCACAACCGCGTCAAATACGTGTTCTTCTGGGGTCACCAGCCGGAACCTGACGGCCGTGCGGGCGCCGGTTGCCTCAGCCAGTGGTGGCCGGCTCCGTTCACCGTCGACGGCCGCGTGTTCGCCAGTGCCGAGCATTACCTGATGTGGCGCAAGGCCGTCCTGTTCGGCGACGAGCCGATGGCCGAGCGGATCCTCGCGGCGCCGCATCCCCAGGTGGCCAAGACCCTCGGCGGCCGGGTGGCCGGTTTCGAGCAGGCGGTCTGGGACGAGCACCGCTACCCGATCGTCGTCGCGGGCAACCTGGCCAAGTTCGGCCGGCACCCGGAGCTGCGCGATTACCTGCTGACCACCGGTGACCGGGTGCTGGTCGAAGCCAGCCCGCGCGACCGCATCTGGGGCATCGGGCTCAGCCGCGACGATCCGGCCGCCGCTGATCCACGCCGCTGGCGGGGCACCAACCTGCTCGGTTTCGCGCTGATGGACGTCCGCGAGAGCCTGGGCACCGGACAGTCAGTAACCCGCGGTCACCACGAGTCCGGGGATCGACATGGCGCCGTGGAAGTGCAGGAGGCGCAGCAGGACCGGTAAGCAGCCGACGATGCGCATGGGTCCGATCGTGGCCGCGCTCAGCAGCACCCGGGCCGCGGCCGTGTCGGCGAACCCCAGCGCGGTCACGTCGATCGTCACGACCGGCTCACCGGCGCGCTGCTGGTAGACCTCGTCGACAATCGCCGTCAGGGCCTGCTGGTTCGACATGTCGGCCTCGCCCGAGAGCCACAACCCGTACGGCTCCTCGGTCCGGCGGATGCGCAGCGAGGTCTCCGGGTCGAAGGGCAGCAGCGGGCCGGCCGCCCCGGGATGGGCGAGCGTCAGGCGTTTCAACCGGGCCGGGTCGAACAACCGCCGGTCGTACGCGCAGACGCCCATCATGTACCCGTCGGTGAAGATGGTGTTGATTCTCGACTCGTACCACTCCAGGCGTTCCGCGCCGGGCACCCGCCGCCCGGCCCAGCTCATGTCGCCGACGATGCGCAGGCCCTGATAGCCCTCGGCGCGCGCCCGGGCCTTCTCGAGGTGCCAGTGCACGAGCGTCCTCTCGGGGTCGAAGCTGCCCCCGGCCAGGTAGCTGTGCTCGGGTGCCTCGGCCCGCAGCTGCCCGGAGTCGAGCGCGGCCCCGGTGTCGACGCCCCGCCGGCTCAGCAGGGTGAGCATGGCCGGAGGTTCGTCGCCGGAATAGATCACCTTCTGCCGGCAGCGCAGACCCTCGTGCAGAACGTCAACGATCGCGTCCCGCCGGATCTCGTCGTCGTCGACGGTCCAGCAGACGTGATCACCGAGCTCGAGACGATCCAACAGCGCCAACGCCGGCACTTTGACCTCCCTAGATACGTGCAGTACATCGCTCCGCAAGGCGTCGTTCACCGTACGCTTAGAACCGCTTCCGCCGCGTTACCTCGCAGGGGTGACTTCGCCGGTGGACACCACTCAGGTCGGGTGGGCCGCGGCGAACAGTCCCGCCTGGTCGGTCCGTCCGGCTTTCAGCAGGTCCAGCTGCCGGCGCGGCGGAGCTGAACGGTGATTCAGCTCAAAAGTCACGAAAAGTTCACTGCCGGACCGCTGAGACCGCACGAACGCTTCGCGCCGGTGACGCCTGCCATTCATCGGGCGGTCCTAAAGTTCCGCGAACCGTACGATTTGCCGGCCGCGGAGAGAGAACACATGGACGTCAGCGTCGTCATCCCGACGTGCAACCGCCCGGAGCTGGCCACCCGCGCCGTGCACAGCGCGCTCGCCCAGACGCACCGCGAGCTCGAGGTCATCGTCGTGATCGACGGGCCGGACGAGGCGACCAGCACGGCACTGAAGGAGATCGACGACGACCGGCTGCGGGTGATCGACCTGCCCGAGCGCGGCAAGGCCCCGAACGCGCGCAACGTCGGCGCCCGCAACGCCGCGGGCCGGTGGGTGGCGCTGCTCGACGACGACGACGAGTGGCTGCCGGAGAAGATCGAGACGCAGCTCGCCCTGGCCAGGACCGCCACCAAGGCGTCGCCCATCGTCGCGACCCGCATGATCAGCCGTACGCCGCGGGCCGACACAGTGATGCCGCGCCGGCTCCCCGAACCGGGCGAGCCGCTGAGCGAATACCTCACCGTCCGGCGTGGCCTGTTCTACGGCGACGGCTTCATCCAGACTTCGACGATCATGGCGCCGGGCGAGCTGCTGCGCCGGGTGCCGTTCACCGTCGGCCTGCGCCGCCAGCAGGAGCTCGACTGGACGTTGCGCGCACTGCGGCAGGAGGACGTCGAGCTGCTCTACGCGCCCGAGGCGCTCGTGCTCTGGCACCAGGACGAGAACCGCGACCGGATCAGCCTGCAGAACCCGTGGGAGGAGCAGCTCGAGTGGCTACGGGCCAGCCGCGATCTGTTCACGCCGCGTGCGTACGCCGCCGTCACGATGAGCGTGATCAGCTCGATGGCCGCCCCGACCCGCCGCGTCTCGGTCTTCCGCGAACTGCTCTCCGAGGCGCGTGCGCACGGCCGCCCCGGCGCGATCGACTACGTGACGTTCCTGCAGATCTGGGCGCTGCCGCCGGATGTACGGCACCGCGTACGCGATATGGTCGTCGGCCGGCGCAGCACCAATGCCTGACCGCCGCGTCGTCGTCTGGCGCAGCGCGATGCTGCCGGCGTCGGAGACGTTCATCCGCAACCAGGCCGACTCGCTGAGCCGCTGGCAGCCGCTCTATGTGGGCGCGACCAGGATCGACTCGGTGCTGGCGCGGGACACCGACGTGATCGCCTTCCCGGCGCCGGCCGACGACCGGGCCTTCCTGCGGCTGCGGCTCACCGGTTCCTCGCCGCACCTGCGGAAGATCCTTGCCGACGTACGCCCCCAACTCGTGCACGCCCACTTCGGCGGCGACGGGTGGCTCGTCAGCGCCGCGGCCGCCCGGGCCGGCGTCCCGCTGGTGGTGACCCTGCACGGGCACGACGTGACCCGCCAGCCGTCGAGCACCGGCCCCAAGGGCGTGCGCTACCGCCGCAACCTGCGCACGGTGTTCCGGCGCGCTCACCTGCTGGTCGCGGTCTCCGAGGTGATCCGCGAGCAGGCGATCCGGTGGGGCGCCGACCCCGCCAAGGTCCGCGTGCACCACACCGGCGTGCCCCTACCCGCCGTAGTTCCGGCCCTTTCGAAGCGCTTCGACGTGGCGTTCGTCGGCCGTTTCGTCGAGAAGAAGGGCACCGACGACCTGGTGGCCGCCCTCGCCTCACTGGGCCGTCCGGCGTCGGCCGTGTTCATCGGTGACGGGCCGAGGCTGGCCGAGACGCAGGGGTACGCCCGCAGGCTCGACGTCGACGCGACCTTCCTCGGTGCGCGGCCCGCCGACGAGGTGTACCGCCTGCTCGGCGAGTCCCGGGTGCTGGCCGCGCCGTCCCGCACGGCGGCGGACGGCGACACTGAGGGCCTGCCGACCACGATCGTCGAGGCGATGGCGCTGGGCCTGCCCGTCGTGTCGACCCGGCACAGCGGCATCCCCGAAGCCGTCCACGACGGGGTCACGGGCCTGCTCGGCGCCGAAGGCGACCGAGACGCGCTCGCCGCCAACCTGCGCAAACTCCTCGACGACCAGAACCTGCGGACCGCGATGGGTACGGCGGCCCGAGCGCGAGCCGAAGCCGACTTCGACGTCGTCAAGCAGAGCCGTCGCCTCGAAGACCTCTACGACGAGGTCGCAGCCCGCTGAGCGACCTCCCGAGGTCCGAGGCGCGGCGAGGCGCCGCCCGCTGAGCGAGCTGGCGAACTCGAGGCCCGCTGGCCGCCGGGACCTTTTCCGGGTTGTCGGCCCCTTGATCGCTGGCGGGTTCTAGCGATTCCCGCAACTCCCCTGGACCAGGAAGGTGCGCGTTCAGGAAGTGCGCGGTGATCGGTGGGGCGTCAGTTGCCCCGGGTTCGGCGGACCACTGAGCGCACGGCACGCTTGCCCGCGCGCAGTCCGCCGACCAGGCTGGTGGCGGCCTTGCCGGGGACCGTCGCCGAGAGCAGGGCATTCATCTGGCGCACCCGCTTCAGCTCGGCCTCGCGGTGCAGCAGCATCTTCTCGTAGTACGCGTGCTTGGCGTTCGCCTCGGCCAGCTCGCGGGTGAGCCGCTCGCGGTCGGCCAGCAGGTCGCCGACCGCGTGGGCCGCGGGCGAATCGGCCGCCGGGACCTGGTCCGGTGCCAGCTCGCGGCCCGTCATGCCGGCCAGCACCGCGGTCAACTCGGCCTCGTCGGCCGGGATCGGCCACAGGTGCGCGAAACCGCCGGCGATCGCCGTGGCGGCAAAAGCCCGCAGCGCCGTCAGCGGCGTGCCCACCGGCGCCAGAGCAATCAGCTCGACCAAGCCGTTCGCCTCGACCAAGCCGTTCGCCTCGACCAAGCCGTTCGCC
>DASRYP010000871.1:0-2265 GCA_035687165.1 Actinoplanes sp.
CCGGTGCCCCCGCGACCACCGTCACCAACGGCACGACCGCGCTCCACACGGCGTACGCGGCGGCCGGCGTGACCGCGGGCGACGAGGTCGTGACCACCCCGATGACCTTCGTCGCGACGGCATCCGCGGCAGCGATGCACGGCGCCACGATCGTGTTCGCCGACATCGAGGACGAGACGGCGAACATCGACCCGGCGGCCGTCGAAGCCGCGGTCACCGCGCGCACCAAGGCGATCGGCGCGGTTGACTTCGCGGGCCACCCGGCCGATTACGACGCGCTCCGCAAGATCGCGGAGGGCGTCGGCGCGGTGCTGATCGGCGATGCCGCGCACTCGATCGGCTCGACCGTGCACGGCCGCCCGGTCGGCACGCTCGCCGATCTGACGACCTTCTCGTTCTTCCCGACGAAGAACCTGACCACGGCCGAGGGCGGCGCGGTCGCGTCGATCCGGCCCGACCTGCTCAAGCGGGCGCGCACCTTCCGCTCCATCGGCGTCGTGCGTGAGGATCTTCGTCGTCCGGACGAAGGCGCCTGGTTCTACGAGGTGCACGAATTCGGCGAGAACTACCGGCTGCCCGACGTGCTCTGCGCTCTGGGCAGTTCGCAGCTCAAGCGGCTGCCCGCGTTCAAGGCCCGCCGGCAGCAGCTCACCGCGCGTTACGACGAGTTGCTCGCCGACGTGCCGGGACTGCGTCTGCCGATTCAGCGCGAGGGCGTCGACCCGCTGCGTCACCTGTACCCCGTACGGGTGCTCGACGGCCGGCGTCGCGAGGTCTTCGAGCGGATGCGCGAGGCCGGGATCGGTGTGCAGGTCAACTACATCCCGGTCTACTGGCATCCGGTCTTCTCCGATCTTGGCTATCGCCGCGGGATGTGCCCCGTGGCCGAGGCCTTCTACGCTGAGGAGCTATCGTTGCCGCTCTTCGTCGATCTCTCCGACTCCGATCAGGACCGCGTCGTGGAGACGCTGCGTACCATCCTCGGGAGCTAGCTGGTGCACCACGCCAACCACTTCTACGGTCACGCCCACATCCTGGCCGAGTATTGCGGGCTCGATCCGGAGCACCCGCCCCGGATCAACGGGTACCTGCAGCACGGATGGAACGTGGTCGACGGGCTCGGCGCCGGCACGCCCTACGTGCCGGGTCGCCCGATCTTCGTCTGGTCCGAGCAGACCAGGCGCCGGGCGTGGTCCATGGGGCGCCGACAGGCCACGGTCGTCGGCGCTCCATTCCTCTATCTGCTCACCCTGCGGCCCGAGCCGGTCAGCCAACCTCGCGCGGGCACGATCTTCTATCCGTTCCACGGCTGGGAGGGGCAGCACATCGCCGGCGACCACCACCGGCAGGTCGAAGAGATCATGGAGACCGAGCAGGGCCCGGTGACCTTCTGCCTCTACTGGCACGAGTACCGCAACGACAAGGTCCGGGCCGACTACGAGCAGTACGGCCGGGTGATCTGTCACGGCTACCGTGGGTACATGTGGCGTGACACGGATCGCGACTTCCTCGACAATCAGCTCGTTGAACTGCGCAAACACAAGCGTGTGGCGTCGAACAGGTTGAGCAGCGCGGTCTTCCACGGTGTCGCCGCGGGCTGTGAACCGGCCGTCTACGGTGACCCGATGCACCTCGACAAGGAGCACCGCCCCACCGCCGACCGGGTCCGACGGAGCTGGCCGGAGCTCCACGGCAAGCACCTCGATCTGCCCGTCGCCCGCGCCACCGCGCTGAACGAGTTGGGAGCCGGTTACCTGGCGTCACCGGCGGAGCTGCGCGCAATGCTGGGCTGGTCGGGGTATTACACTGCCGATCCCGCCGAGGCGAAGGCCGTTGGAGCAGAGGTGCCAGCATGATCGAGATGATCGGGGGTGAGATGCCGTCCTTCACCGAGGACCGGCCGCGCGCCGGTGGCGCCCTCTTCGGCTACCTGACCGCCCAGTTCCCGGCGGGCGCCGAGGTGCTGGTCGCCGGTCCGCACACCGATGAGCTGATCGACGCGCTGGCCGCCCGGTCCACGGTCACCTGCCTGGTCCGCTCCGAGCCCGAGGCGATCGAGCTCGACGCCCGGGGCATCACCGTGCTCTGCGGCACGCTCCCCAAACTTCCCGTCGCCGAGCGGTACGACGTGGTCGTCGCCCTCGACGGGCTCGACCGGCTCTGCTCGGTCGAGGAGGACCAGTTCGACTGGGACGAGTGCCTGCAAGCCCTCAAGCGGGTCCTGCGCCCGGGTGGCACCCTGCTGCTCGCCGTCGAGAACGAGCT
>DASRYP010000872.1:0-14432 GCA_035687165.1 Actinoplanes sp.
ACAGGTGCCCGTCGGTCACCGTGGACAGGCAGATCGCGAGCACCCCGAGGCCCGCCCACCCGGCGGCACCGACTCGGCGGCTCATCGCCCCCACCGCGGTAGCCGGCCCGCGGGCAGCTCGAACAGCCACCAGCCGCCGACCGCGAGCACTCCCCGGCGCAGGTAGAGGCAGACGGCGACCAGGAACGCGGTGAGGACGACGGGCAGCACGCAGGCCGCCACGAACTGCGGCAGCGGGCCCGACGCCGACAACGGACGTAGCAGTAGCAGGTGCATCAGGGCCAGCAGTGGCAGGTGCATGACGTAGATGGGCAGGGTGTTGCGGCCGAGCGCCGCGAGTCCCCCGCTCAGCCGCGGGATCCGCGCCAGTTGCACGGCTCCGGCTATGCCGGTCAGGACGGCGATGCTGCACAGGGCCGGCCACACCCCGAACCACTGTTTCGCGCCGAGGATCGTGACCAGGAGCAGGCCTCCGGCGTACGCGGTGACACAGAGCGCGAGCAGCCGCGGCCCGGCGGTGGCCGCCCAGCGTTGCACCCAGGGTTTGAGCCGCAGGCCGGCCAGGAAGAAGAACAGGTTCTGGTAGAGCTGACCGCGGTTCCCCGGACCGGCGAGCCATCCGGCGGAGGCGGCGGCCGAGAGCAGCAGGGCCGCCCCGAGCACCAGCCCGGTGGGTAGTCGCAGACTCACCTTGGCCAGCACGAAATACACGACGAGGGCCAGCAGGTACCAGAGGTTGGTCGGGGTGATGGTGAGGTATTCGAGTGCTTGCCGCCAGGTGTGCGCGGCCAGCGTGTCGAAGCCCGGCACGAGCGAGAACACCAGCGTGTGCAGGGCGAACCAGACGACGTACAGATAGCAGAACGTCGCAATCCGGGAGCGCCGGACCTCGGCCCAGGTGCGGGCCGCCGCCCCCGCGGCGAACAGGCCGGAGATGGTGAAGAAGACCGGCATGCGCAGCGGCAACAGCTGGTCGCCGAAGGCGCCCCACGCGCCGGGGATCGGCACGGGTAGCTGCCATTCGATCCGCAGGTAGTGCTTCATGATGACGTGCCACAGGACGACGAGCAGGATGCACACGCCCTTCGCCACGTCGGCCCACTGCGCCCGCGACCGCGGCGGCGGGGACGGAGCCAGTTCGGCGGCGACCCCGGTCGATGAACTCGGCATGGCGGACATGATCGTCTCCGGACCGTAAAGGGCCGATCAGGACGATACTTATGGATTCTTTACGGCAACCTCGCGACACCGGGCCCGGGCAGTGCGGCCACGAAGTTGAGATTGACGATCTTCCATGTATTTGTTTACGATTTCCGAAATGTTTGACAACGTTGTCAGGAAGATCCGTCGCGCGTCACCCACCCCCGCGAACGACAGGTCGTGCTCATGAAAACACGGACGGTCATCACCTCCCTCGCCACCCTCTTACTGACCGCCGGTCTCGGCGTCGCGGTCGCCACCCCGGCCCCCGCCGCACCCGGCGACCTCGCGATCACGGCCGCGGCGCAAGCCGCGCGGCTCTCCGATCTGGTCGACACGCGGCGCGGCTCGAACTCCGATTCGAGCTACTCACGCGGAAACACCTTCCCCGGCACGACCGTGCCGAACGGCTTCAATTTCTGGACCCCGATCACGAACGGCAACAGCGACTCCTGGCTCTATCAGTACAACGCGACCACCGTGCAGGGCTTCGCCGTCAGCCACGAGCCGAGCCCGTGGATCGGCGATTACGGTCAGCTCCAGGTGATGCCGATGACCGGCGCGGTGAAAACGACCCCGGACGCCCGCAAGTCGTCGTTCACCCACGCCAACGAGGTGGCCCAGGCGCATTACTACAAGACTCAGCTCGACACGTACGGCATCACCGCCGAGATGACGCCCACCGACCACGCCGGCGTGCTGCGGTTCAAATACCCCGCCGCATCCGAGTCGGTCATCGTCTTCGACACCATCGACAAGGTCGGCGGCTCGATCAGCGTCAACGCCGCCGCCCGGACGATCACCGGCTATCTGGACCACAAGGGACCGCGCCTCTATTTCTCGGCGACCGTCGACAAAGCCATCGCGGCGACCGGAAACGTCAGCGGCCAGGGCGTGACGAGCTGGGTCAGATTCGCCACGACGGCCAACGAGCAGGTGACGCTGAAAATGGCGACGTCATACCTGAGCGTCGCGCAGGCCACCGCCAATCTCAGCCAGGAGGTCGGGGCGAAGAGCTTCGATTCCGTACGGGAGGAGGCCGCGGCCCAGTGGGACACCACGCTCGGCCGGGTGCAGATCGAAGGCGCGTCCGCCGACCGGATGACCACCTTCTACTCGAACATGTACCGCTCGTTCATGTACCCGAACAACATGTCGGAGATGGTCGGCGGAGTGCGGAAGTACTTCAGCCCGTACGACAACGCCGTGCACGACGGGCAGATGTACGTGAACAACGGCTTCTGGGACACCGCCCGTGCGGTCTGGCCGCTCTACTCGTTGCTGACCCCGACGCGTACGGGAGAAATGCTCGACGGATTCGTCAACGCCTACAAGTTCGGGGGCTGGACACCGCGCTGGTCCGGGCCCGGCTACATCGACATCATGGTGGGCACGAACCAGGATCTGGCCTTCGCCGACGCTTACGTGAAGGGGGTGCGCAACTTCGACTACCGGGCCGCGTACGCCTCGATGGTGAAGAACGCGAGCGTCTACTCCGCATCCGGTTCGCGCGGCCGTAAAGGCGTGGAGGTCTCGACCTTCAAGCGGTACGTGCCCACGGACGTGCGGGGCGAATCCGCGTCCTGGACCCTTGAGGACGCCAACAACAACTTCGGCATCGCGCAACTCGGCCGGGCGCTCGGCCTGACCGAGGACGCCGACTACTTCCAGAATCGGGCGCTCGACTACGCCAATCTCTATTCGTCGTCGGTCGGCTTCTTCCGCGGCAAGCAGAGCAACGGCTCCTGGCGTACGGCCGATTCCGCCTTCCGGCCGAACGAATGGGGCTACGAATTCACCGAGGGAGCGCCCTGGCACTACGCGACGCCGGCGCCCCAGGACCCGCAGGGCATGGCGAACCTGTACGGCGGCCGGGCCCAGCTCTCCAGCAAGATCGACTCGGTCTTCGCGGCCCCCCGGGACTACCTGCCCGGCAGTTACGGCGGGGTCATCCACGAGATGCGGGAGGCCTACGACACCAACATGGGCCAGTACGCCCACCCGAACGAGCCGATCCATCACATGCTCTACATGTACAACTACGCGGGCACCCCGGCGAAGACCCAGAACCGGGTGCGCGACGTGCTCACCAAGCTTTACGGCTCGGGTGCCGGCAACGGTGGCGGCTACCTCGGCGACGAGGACAACGGCCAGATGTCCGCGTGGTACGTCTTCAGTGCCCTCGGCTTCTACCCCGCGCGGATGGGCAGCACCGAGTACACGATCGGCGCTCCGCTGCACCCGAAGGCCACCGTCAGCCTGGAGAACGGAAGCACGTTCACGGTCGAGGCCCCCGGGGTGAGCGACACGAACCGCTACATCCAGAGCGCGACGCTCAACGGCGTCGCCTACACCAAGAACTATCTGACCCACGCCGACCTGCTGGCCGGCGGCACCCTGAGCTTCACGATGGGCGCGTCGCCGTCATCGTGGGGTTCGGGCGCGAACGACGTGCCCCCGTCGATCACGACCGGCAGCGCGGCACCGCGGCCGCTCACCGACCGGGCCACCGGCGGCACGATCACCGCCAGCGGTGAGAACGCCCCCGGCGAGTCCCGCGACAAACTGGTCGACGACACGTCCCTCACCAAGTGGCTGACCTTCCAGAACACCGCCACGCTGGAATACACCCTCCCGGCCGCCGCGCCGGTGCGGCAGTACACGCTGACCTCGGCCGACGACGTCCCCGAACGAGACCCCCGAAGCTGGACGTTGCAGGGCTCCACGAACGGCACGACCTGGGTCACCCTGGACACCCGGACGGGCCTCGACTTCAGCGACCGGCGCCAGACCCGGGCCTTCGTGATCGCCAACCCCACCGCCTACTCGCGCTACCGCTTGCAGATCACCGCCAACCACGGCGCCGCCGAGTCCCAGCTGGCCGAGTGGGAGCTGCTCGGCTAACGCGCAGCCTCGGGTGATCACCGTCGTCGCCAGAATGACGGTGATCACCCGGTCGGCTGAGCCGGCTGACCTCCGGACGCCGGCCAGCCATGATCGAACGGCTTCCGGACGAAGCCGCAACAGGAATCTGACAAGTCATTCCTATTCTCGGTGACCATGCGACCATCGATCATCACCGCTGTGGCGGCCGCGGCCCTGCTCGCGGCCGGCACAGCGGCTGCCGCGACCGCCGGTGCCTCGGAGACCCCGACACCCACGGCTACGAGCATCGACGTACGGAGACTGTCGTACCATCTCGGGGACCAAGCCTTCACCTACCCCGGTTACGTCGGCCGGAACGAACTCGCGGCTGAGGTCACCGTCCCGGCCGACCTGGCCCGCGGCAAGCATCCATTGATCGTCATCGAGCACGGGCTGTGGGACACCTGCGCCGACTCGGCGGCGCAGAAGCGACTCGACGCCGCCAAGAAGGCCCTCGCCCACACGACCGACCCCGCCACACAGGACAGGCTCAACGAGAAGATCGAAGCCGCGGGCGCGTTGCTGCTGCGCTGGCCGTGCGCCAAGGGCATCCCGCAGATACCGAGCTATCAGGGATACCGCTACCTGGCCACCGCGTTGGCCCAGGACGGCTTCGTGGTGGCCTCGATCGGCACCAACGGGATCAACGCCAGCTCGTTCGGCCAGGCCGACACGGTCTATCAGGCCCGGGCCGCCCTGCTCAACCGGCACCTGGCGTTGTGGCAGCAGCTCACCGAGAAGGGCACCGGGCCGCTCGGGGCCGCACTCGGCACCGCCTTCACCGGACACGTCGACCTGACCCACGTCGGCACAGTCGGACACTCGATGGGGGGCGGCGGGGTCATGCAGCAGATCGCTGACGGCACCCACCAGCTATGGCCGGCCGGGGTACGGGTGGCCGGCACCTTCACGCTCGCCCCGACCGACACCTTCGACGTGCTGCCGGTGACCGGCGTGCCGTTCGCCCAGATGTGGGGAACCTGCGACCAGGTCAACTCCGGGACCTACTTCCACGACAACGCCGCCTCGACCAGGAAGCCGATCTTCGAATACACGCTGACCGGCGGCAACCACGACTTCTACAACGCCCAGTGGTCGCCCAGCAGCGGCCAGGTCGGTGCCGATGACGACGCGGTCGCGGGTACCGGGAAACGTACGTGTCAGTCGCAGTTCCCCGACCAGGAGAAGCCCGTTGACCAGCCCCGCCTGCCCGAGGCACGCCAGCGCGAGCTGACCGTGCACTACGCCACCGCGTTCTTCGAGCATTTCCTGCAGGGCAAGAACACCCTGGGGACGCTGCGCGCCGCGGCTGGACCCGAGGTGAGAGTGGCCACCGCCGGCCCGTCCTGACCGCCGCGCACGGTGCCGGTCGGTGTCGGGAATGTCGATCGTGTCCGCCACGAGACCATCACGATACGGAACGGTTGCGTCTCGGCTATCGACGAGGATATCTTGGATCACTAGGCGAGACGTAACCGTTCCGTCTCGCAGAGGTGAGGCGCCCAGCATGAGGTTTTTGTTCGACGACGAGGCCCCGCTCCTGATCATTGACCGCACCGCGACCGGCTACCGCCCGCCCTGCACCCACCTGCTGTTCGACCTGCATAGCTGACCTTCAACGGAAAGCATGCCGCAGCGTCTTGGTAACCGTTGACGGAAAAGGGCTCCCGTAGTGACGATCGAAACACTTCCCGATGCGCAGACCCGGATGGGCAAGCTGTATGAGGATCATTCGCGACCGCTGCTGAATTTCCTGTTCCGTCTCACCCGAGGGGAACAGGAAATGGCCGAGGACCTTCTGCAGGAGACGATGATCCGCGCCTGGCAGAATCTCGACCGCATGCCCCTCGAACCCGAACAAACGCGCCGCTGGCTGTTCACGGTGGCACGCCGATTGGCGATCGACGCGGCGCGGAAGCGGCGGGCCCGGCCGACCGAGACGAACGCGATCGACCTGTCCCGCATACCGGCCACCGACCACTCTCCGGACGAGGTAGTGGCGATGGACACTCTGCGGCAGGCGATGGACCGCTTGAGCGACGCACACCGCACGATCCTGTCGGAGCTTTACATCCAGGGCCGCTCACCGCTCGAGACCGCCATGCTCCTCGGTGTGCCGATCGGCACGGTGAAGTCACGGGCCCACTACGCCATGCGGACACTCCGCAGCGCGCTGATCGGCTGCCCTGCCGATGCCAACCACCACCGGCGCGGGACACGACCTTGAGCTGATCGGCTGCCCCGCCGACGCCACCCACCACCGGCGCGGGACACGACCTTGAGTCGCAGCCCGGCCAGCGACAACGGGTACTGGCGGGTTACGCCTTGACAGCAGCGATGATCTTGTCGGTGAGGCGGTCGAGGTAGTCGGCGGCGGTGGACGTCCGGATGACTGCCAGCCGCCAATACATGGGGCCGGCCAGGAAATCCAGCCCGAGTTCGAGATCGGTATCCGCGGGAAGCTCGCCGCGTTCGACGGCTCGACGCAGAAGGTGTGCCGCCTTGGCACGCCGCGGAGTGCGGACGGCCTCCAGGAGAGCGTCGGCGAGTTGCCCGCTGCGGGTCGCCTCGGCGAGCAGGTCCGGGACGATCGCCCGCGCGAGTGGATGGCACAACGCCGCTTGGGCGCCGACCAGGAACTGCCTGACGTCGCCGCGGAGGCTGCCGGTGTCGGGAATGTCGATCGCGCCCACCGCCACATCGGAGACGAGGGCGACGGCCATCTCCTGTTTCGAGGGCCACCGCCGGTAGACGGCCGCCTTGCCCGCCCCGGCACGTTTGGCAACGGCCTCGATCGACAGCTTTCCGTAGCCGACGGCGGCGAGCTCCGCGAAGAACGCAACGGTGATCGCCTTGGTCACGTCGTCCTGCAGCACCGGCCCGCCCGGTGGACGGCGTGCTGGAAGTTCGGTAGTTCGCCGACGGATGGCCACGCCTGACGCTATCACGAGACGGAACAGTTGCGTCTCGGCTATGGAGGGAATATCTTGATGCCACTAGTCGAGACGCAACCGTTCCGTCTCGCAGAGGTGAGGGGCACCCACCATGAGATTTTTGTTCGACGACGAGTCGTTCTCGTTCGAGACTTTGCGCGCCACCGGCTTCAGTGTGTACGGCGGAGCCGACCTCGGCGAGGTCCTGGCCACCGCCGCGGCGATCAAATCCGGCGACGAGGCCGGCTGGCACCGGGCGTGGAAGGCCACCGCGGAGCGCGTGCAGGCGATCGGCAAGCGGTCCCGGGCGGCGGGACATCGGGTGAGCGCTCGGGAGTCGCTGCTGAGGGCATCGAATTACTACCGCACGGCCGAGTTCTTCCTGCGCGAGCATCCGGCCGACGACCCGGAAGTGACGCTGTTGTCGACCCGCTCCCGGGATACCTTCGCCGAGGCCGCCGGCCTGTTCGACACGCCCGTGGAGGCAGTGTCGATCCCGTACGGGCAGACCACCCTGCCGGGCTATCTGTTCCTCGTCGACAACTCCGGGACCCCACGACCGACCGTGGTCTACAACAGCGGGTACGACTCCACTCTCGAGGAGTCCTACTTCGCGATCGCCGCGGCGGCCCTGCGACGCGGCTACCACGTCCTGGCCTTCGACGGCCCGGGTCAGGGTGCCGCCCTGCGCGAGCAGCAGTTGGTCTTCCGCCACGACTGGGAGACCGTGCTGACCCCCGTCATCGACTTCGCCCTGACCCGCGGCGAGATCGCCCCGGACAGGATCGCTCTGTTCGGCTACAGCCTGGGTGCCTATCTCGTCGCCCGAGCCGCGGCCTTCGAGCATCGCGTCGCCGCGCTCATCCTCGACGACGGGATCCACGACTTCCACGCGGCGTTCGAACGCGTCCTCCCGCCAGTTCTTGCCGGGTGGATCTCGAACGGCCAGGACACCATCGCCGTACCAGTCCTGACGATGCTCACGGCCGCCAGCACACAGATCCGCTGGGCCCTTCGCAACGGCGTCTGGGCGCTGGGCGCGGATTCGTTCGCGGACCTCGTACGCAAAACCAAGGACTACACGCTCGACGGCATCGCCCAGGAGATCACCGCCCCGACGCTGATTATGGAGGCCGAGAACGACCAGTTCTTCGTGGGCCAAGCGCACAAGGTCGAGAAAGCCCTCACCAACGCCCCCACCACCCTCGTCACGCTCACCAGCGCCGAAGGTGCCGGTGAGCATTGCCACATGGGTGCGATGCTCCGCGCTCACCAGGTGATGTTCGACTGGCTCGACACCACTCTCGCCAGCGCGTGACACACGGCTCGACACCACTCTCGCCAACGCGTGACACACGGCCGACCGAGGATGCCGGGGCGGCGACGAGAGCCACCCCGGCCCGCACGCAGGGGCGAAGCTCAGTCGGCGATGTGGGCGGCGGCAGCCAGGATCGAGTCGATGGTCGCCTGCGGCTGGGACAGCAGCGACACGTGGGAGGCCGCCACCTCGGTGATCTTCGCGCCCGCTCGCTCGGCCTGGGAACGCTGCGTGTTCGGCGGGATAACCTTGTCCTCCGTGCCCACCACGGCCCAGCTCGGCAAGTTCTTCCACGCCGCGGGACCCGACGCTGTGGTGTTGGCGCTCAGGGCGATCGGGCGCTGGCCGGCGGCGATCAGCCATCGGTCGGCCTCGGGCAGGTCCTGGGCGAACGAGGTGTGCACGGTGTCGGGCTTCAGGAACGCCTCCGCGTCACCCTCCGGACTGCCGGGGTAACCGGCGATGTCGAGCACCGCCGTCGGATCGGGCACGTCGAGCGCCGACCCGGACCCACCGAGAATCTGGAAGACGGTCTCACCCTCGTCGGGGATGAACGCGTCGACGTAGACCAGCGCCCGCACGTCACCGCCGCCGGTCGCGGCGTTGGTGATGACGAACCCGCCGTACGAGTGACCGGCCAGCACCACCGGCCCGCTCGTGCGCTGGGCCAGGAACGATGAGATGTACGCCGCGTCGGCCGCCACGCCGCGCAGCAGGTTCGGCGGGGCGAGGACGGTGTAGCCCTGGCTTCGCAGCTCGGACGCGACCGTGTTCCAACTGGCCGCGTCGGCCCACGCTCCGTGCACGAGGACGATCGTCGGTTTCGCCATGACTGTCTCCTTCTGTCGCAGTTCGCTGGCCCGCTGCCTCTACTCGCTGCCGGTCCCTACCCTCGCGCCCCGCAGCCTGATAAAAGGAACACTATGTCCAGGCGTCGCGAATGTCTACTGTCCCTATAGGATATATAGATATCAGCGACCCCTCTCCCCGGGCCTGACCAATGCCCGGAGAAGGGGACTCTCGATCTCGCCGGCCAGCACCGCCGCGGCGGCGTGATCTCCGGGATCGCCGCCGTGCCGCATCGCCCGGACGGTCATCTCGCGCATCCCGCTGCGCGAGGCCAGGCGGCGCAGCGCGTCGAGCCAGACCTTGACGTCGGGATGCCCGTGCCGGCGGCCGAGCTCGCACTGGGCGTCGAGGATGTGCGCGTCGAGCCAGACGTACGGGTCGGCCAGACGGTTCGACCGCATGCGCGCGTCGGCCAGCAACTCGAAGGCCCGCGCCGTGTCCCCCGCCGCCTCGGCGACCAGCGCGAGCGACCGGGCGGCCATCCCCTCCCAGCACGGGTCGCCGATCTGGCACGCACGGGCGAAGGCCTGCTGGAGGATGCGGGCCGCCGCGCCGGGGTCGGCCGAGGCCAGGTAGGCCTCCCCACGCAAAGCTTGCGGCCAGGGCAGGAACGCCAGCCAATGGTCGCGCTCGGCGACCCGGATCGACTCGTCGAGCAGCGCGGCGGCCGGCTCGACCGCACCAGTGAGCAGGTGCACCCGGCCGAGCATCGACAACGCGTACGCCTCGGTGCGCGCGTCGCCGGCCTCGCGGGCGAGCCCGATCGCCCGGCCCAACCGCGTCACCGCCGCCGGGTACGCGCCGCGGTCGCTCTCCACCGAGCCGAGATAGGTGGCCGGCCGGGCCATGATCGCGGGCGAGCCGTCCGCGACCTCGAGCGCGTCGGTCAGCCACCGTTCGGCGCGGTCGTACTGGGCGCGCAGGAAGTCGACGTACCCGATCTCGGCCCGGGCCTGCGCCGCGGCGCCCCGATCCCCCGCGGCGAACGCGATCCGGTCGGCCTCGTGCAGGGTGGCCAGGCCCTCCTCGTCCATGCCACGCAGCGAGTGGATCAACGCTTCGGCCAGCCGGAGCCGGGCCGCGAGCCGCCACCGGCCCGACTCCGCGCGGTCGGCCAGTTGGACGGCGGTCCGCAGCGACCGGACGCCGGTCTCGACCGCCCCCGCGGCGACCGCCGCCGTTCCCGACTCGACGATCGCCTCGAGTGAGGCGTCGTCCGCGACGATGGCCCGCTCCTGGCGGGACTCGCGCATCGCGGTCTCGACAGCGATGCCCGGCCGGACGCCGAGATCCCGCTCGAACAGCTCGGTGACCGCCGCGTACTGCTTCTCGGCGGCCCGGTCCTCGCCGGCCAGCCGGTACAGCCTGATCACCAGAGCCTGGTGGTTCTCGTCGAGCGGGTTCATCGTCGCCGCCCGCACGGCGAGGCCTCGAGCGGCCACCAGGTCGCCTGCGGCCAACCGCCCCAGTGCGGCCTCGTGCAGGATCGCCTCGGCCCCCGCGGCGATCCGGCGCCGCTCGGAGAGCAGCCACGACTCGAACGCGGTAGCGCCCCGGACCGCGATGCCGTCGAGCAGTTCCGCGCCCAGGCCCGGCAGGTCGACGGCGGCGGCCCAGGAGCCGTGGCAGAGCACGTCGACGTCGACGACCGCGCCGGGCGGGAGGCGCAGCAGGACGGGATCGCCGTCGACCTCCACCCCCAGGCAGCGGCGGATCTCGGCGAGACCCCAGCGCAGGGCCCGGAGCGGGTCCTCGGCCTCCGCGTAGAGGAGACCGGCGAGCCGGCTGCGGGTCAGGGGCCGTTCGCTGAGGATCAGACAGGCCAGCAGGGCCCAGCTCTTACGACTGCGGACCTGGTACGAGACGCCGTCCGACCGGTCGACCCACGGCGAACCGAGCAGGTGCACCGTGAGTCCCACCAGTCCTCCTGTCTCAGCCCTGGGCGCTGATCGGGTAGATCTCGTCGGCCACGAGGCCGTGCGCCTGGCGGTGCACGGCGTTCGCAGCCTCCGCGTCGGGCGCCTCGACCAGGCAGAAGATCTTCCCGGCCTCCTCGTCCACCCAGTACTTCAGATAGTTGACCCCATGCGGGCCCTGGGTGGCCAGATCGGCCTCGTGCGCCGCGGCGACGTCGCCGCCCCGCACGCCACCTTCGACATTGTGTACGTCCATGAACACGGGCATGACCTGCTCCTGACTGCACGGTCCCGGGCGTCTTCCCGGGCTCCTGCGGTCATCAGACAGCGCCCCTGTTTGACGGCCCGTTTGACGCCTCGCCCAACCTCGCGGAAGTCCGGTGCCTGCTGACCCGTTGCCTGCTGACCCGTTTACCTGCTGACCCGTTCCCGGACGGATCGGGGCTCACGTCATCGCCGCCGGACACGTGGGCCGCAGCCGTGCGGAGGTGATGGCTCTGACCGCCCCGTGGCTGCCGCGGCGACCGGACAGCTACGGCGACCGGACAGCTACAAGGTGGGCAGGTTGGTGACGTCCGGCGCGTCGCTCGACCGGACCGCGTCGACGGCGTCCACGATCAGCTGAGCCACTTCCTGGGCCTGATGGGCGGCGTCGATCTCGATGGTCATGGCCCCCATCCGTTCAGCCATGAACCGTTGCAGGTCAGGCGCGATCGTACGATCCGGCTCGGACACGGCGTACCACGTCGGCCGCGACCGCCAGGCCGCCACCGTCGTCCGCGCTTGCGCGAAATCGCCGGAGTCGCTGTCGGGTGACGCCGGGAACGATTCGGCCAGCTGCACGTAGTCCTCCCCCACGTCGGGGGCGCTGGCGGCCACGTAGACCAGGGCGGCCACCTTGGGATCGGCTCCGGCCTCGGAGATCACCGTGCCGCCGAACGAGTGACCAGCCAGGATGACGGGCCCGGGCTGCTGCGCCAGCACGTGACGGGTCTGGGCGACGTCGTCGGCCAGCGAGGTCACGGGGTTCTGGGCCAGGGTGACTGTGACTCCCGCCCGATGCAGAAGTTTCGTCACCTCCGACCAGGACGAGCCGTCCGCGGGAGCGTCGTCGACGAGCACTACGCGCAGATTCGCCTTTTCCATCAAAGTCACGGGAGATCTCCAGGCTACGAAAGCGGGCGGACTGACAGGAACCCCTCGTCACCTAGTTGATGGCATCCACCCACCCCGGCGGAATGTGCGGGTCCACCACCGCGACCGCCCCGCGAAGTGGCCGTTCCCACCACCGAGGGGCGCGTGAAACGCGTCGAACGCAAAGCCGCCCGGGGGAACTTCCCCCGGGCGGCAGGTGGGCGGGGCTCAGGCCACCGCGAGCCGTCCGGCCGAGACCGGCTCCAGGGCCGTACGCAGGATCTCCCGAACATCGGAGACGGTGTGCACAGTCAGCGCGGCCAGCACATCGGCGGGGACGTCGTCGAGGTCGGGCGCGTTGCGCTGCGGCAGGAAGACCTCGGTCAGGCCGGCCCGCTGAGCGGCGAGCAGCTTCTGCTTCACCCCGCCGATCGGCAGGACCCGGCCGGTCAGCGAGACCTCGCCGGTCATCCCGACCTCGGCCCGCACGTTGCGGCCGAGCAGCAGCGAGACCAGCGCTGTCGTCATCGTGACGCCGGCCGACGGCCCGTCCTTGGGCACCGCGCCCGCGGGCACGTGCAGGTGGATCGGGTGGTCGAGCTGCTCCGGGGAGATACCGAGCTCCTCGGCGTGGGCCCGGACGTAGGAGAGCGCGATCTGCGCCGACTCCTTCATCACATCGCCGAGCTGGCCGGTGACCGACAGCCCGCCCTTGTCACCGGGCAGCAGCGACGCCTCGATGTAGAGCACGTCACCGCCCATTCCGGTCACGGCCAGGCCGGTCGACACGCCGGGGACGGCAGTGCGCTCGGACGACTCCGGGGTGAACCGCGGCCGCCCGATCAGGTCCTTGAGGTCGGTGGTCTCGATGGTCGCGGGCAGGTCGCCGAGAGCGGCCTTGCGGAACGCCTTCGCCAACAGCCGCTCGAACGACCGGACGCCGGCCTCGCGGGTGTAGTTCGCGGCGATCTCGCGCAGCGCGTCCTCGGTGACCGTCACCTCACCGGTCGACAGGGCGGCCCGCTCGAGCTGCCGGGGAACGAGGAAGTCGCGGGCGATGGCGACCTTGTCGCTCTCGGTGTAGCCGTCGATCGAGATGAGCTCCATCCGGTCGAACAGCGCCTGCGGGATCGTGTCCAGCACGTTCGCGGTCGCGATGAACAGCACGTCGGACAGGTCGAGGTCCAGGTCGAGGTAGTGGTCGCGGAAGGTGTGGTTCTGCGCCGGGTCGAGCACCTCGAGCAGCGCGGCGGCGGGGTCACCACGGTAGTCGCTGCCGACCTTGTCGACCTCGTCGAGCAGGACGACCGGGTTCATCGAGCCGGACTCGCGGATGGCCCGCACGATGCGCCCGGGCAGCGCACCGACATACGTCCGGCGGTGACCACGGATCTCGGCCTCGTCACGCACACCGCCGAGGGCGACCCGGACGAACTTGCGGCCGAGCGTGCGCGCGACCGACTCGCCGAGCGACGTCTTGCCGACTCCGGGCGGGCCGGCCAGCAGGATCACCGCGCCGGAGCCCCGGCCACCGACGACCGACAGGCCACGGGACTCGCGGCGAGCGCGGACACCGAGGTATTCGACGATGCGCTCCTTGACCTCGACCAGCCCGTGGTGATCGGCGTCGAGCACCTCCCGGGCCGCGGCGAGGTCGGTGTTGTCGACGGTGCGAACGTTCCACGGCAGGTCGAGAACGGTGTCGAGCCAGGTGCGGATCCAGCCGGCCTCGGGGTTCTGGTCGCCGGCGCGCTCCAGCTTGCCGACCTCGCGCAGCGCCGCCTCGCGGATGTCGTCCGGCAGATCGGCCGCCTCGACGCGAGCGCGGTAGTCGTCGTTGCCCTCGGCCTCGCCCTCGCCGAGCTCCTTGCGGATGGCCTTGAGCTGCTCGCGCAGCAGGTATTCGCGGTTGCGCTTCTCGACCGACTCGCGGACGTCGCCCTCGATCTTGTCGCTGACCTCGGACTCGGCCAGGAAGTCCTTGGTCCACTCGATCAGCAGGCGAAGCCGGGCCGCCACGTCGGGAGTCTCCAACAGCTCGCGCTTGCGGTCGTTGGACAGGTAGGGAGCCCAGCCGGCGGTGTCGGCCAGGTCGCCGGGGTCGTCGATGGCACTGACCGACTCGATGACCTGCCATGCCTCGCGGCGCTGCAACAC
>DASRYP010000873.1:0-13974 GCA_035687165.1 Actinoplanes sp.
CCCAGCCGGCGGGCAGGTCCGACGCCGACGTGCCGAGCAGGTCGGAGGCGCCGAGCACGCTGAGGGCCACGCCGGCTGCGACCGCGCTCAGGGCGGCGATCCAGGTGCTGCGTACGCTGCCCAGCTTGGTCCATTCGGAACGGAGAACGTTCATGCCGGGAGACCCTCGTATTCGGTGACGTCGTGGGTGAGTCGGAGGAACACGTCCTCGAGCGATTCGCGGACCCGGCCGAGTTCGTCGAGGGCGATGCCGCCGGCCGCAGCGATCCGGCCGACCTCGCCGGAGTCGGTTCCGGTGATCAGGAACGAGGCGTCCGGGCGGGTGGTGAAGGTGACGCCGGCCTCGCCCAGCGCCCGGGCGAGCTCGGCCGGGGACTGCGCCCGCACGGAGATGGCCTGGGTGGTGTTGGCCCGGACGAACTCGTCGAGGGAGGCCTCGGCGATGAGGCGGCCCTGACCGACGACGATCAGGTTGTCGGCGGTGAGCTCCATCTCCGACATCAGGTGGCTGGAGAACAGAATCGTGCGTCCCTCCCGTGCCAGATCCCGCATGAGGGTGCGAATCCAGCGGATTCCTTCCGGGTCGAGGCCGTTGAGCGGCTCGTCGAGCACCAGCACGCCGGGGTCGCCGAGCAAGGCGGTCGCGATGCCGAGCCGCTGGTTCATGCCGAGCGAGAACTCCCCCGCCGGCCGGTCACCGGCGTCGGCGAGCCCGACCAGTTCGAGCACCTCGTGGACCCGACGCCGGTCGAGGCCGGCGGCCTGGGCGAAGGCGAGCAGGTGATGGAACGCGGTGCGGTGCGGGTGCACGGCGCGGGCGTCGAGCAGGGCGCCGATAGTGCGGGCCGGATCGACCAGGTCGGCGATGTCCCTCCCGCCGATCGTGATGGTGCCGGACGTGGGCGTGGTCAGGCCGAAGAGCATGCGCATCGTCGTGCTCTTGCCCGCGCCGTTGGGCCCCAGGAAGCCGGTGATCACCCCCGGTTCGGCGGTGAAGGACAGATCGTCGACCGCGGCCTTCCCGCCGTACCTCTTGGTCAGTTTCTCGGCCCGGATGCCGACGGCCGATCTCGCGTTTGCTGATGACATGCAACACCTCCAAAGAAATCACACTGCTCGGTGTAGTTTATCGCGCCGGGGCAAGCGGACCTGAGAGAATCCGCGGGGCGGTGCCCCGATCACCTCCGACCAGGCGCGAATCCGCTCGTCGTAACCGGTGAGGTGGCGGCGCTGGAGCACACCGTCGGCGTCGATGTGCCGCGACTCGGCCAGCCCGAACTGCCGCAGCAGGTCGAGAACAGGCGGCCGCGCCACCCCCGCGACACCGGCGGACAGGCACGCGGCCAGATCGGCCGATCCGCGCACCGGGCGGATCATGGCGAGGCGGTCGCCGACCGGCCCGAAGCCGCGCGCATCGCGATTCCACACCTCGTCGGAATGGGCGCCGGCCACACTGCCACCTGCCGACGCACCCATGCCCGCAACGGCTCGCCGCGCAGGTCGGCCACTCCGCCGGCCGGTCCGCAGGGTGCCGCGACCACCACTATCCAGGAAACGTCGGAACCGTCGTGCACACCGTACCTCCGGTGTGTCTGAGTGGTGCTGGCGTATGCTGTCGGCCGTGCCGAGGGTTATCGCGGAGGTCCAGACCCCGGGGCGCCGCCGCCGGTCCGAGGGCAAGAAGACCGCGATCCTCGACGCAGCCGAGGCTCTGTTCATCACCGAGGGCTACGAACGCGCGAGCGTGGATGCCATCGCCGCACGCGCCCAGGTCTCCAAGCGGACCGTCTACGACCACTTCGGCGACAAGGAGACGGTCTTCCTGCGGGTGCTCGAGCGGGTGAACGACGCGCTGGTCAGCACGATTCGCACGGCGATCGACGAGGAGCTGTCGCCGGGCCGCGACCTGCGCGACGCGTTGACCGCGTTCGGCCGCCGCATCGCCGACCAGACGTTTGCGTCCTCCGACTACCTGGCCTTCCGCCGACTGGAAGCGCAGCAGCGTTACGTCCGGCTGCCCGAGGCGGCACGCGACCGTCCGGAGCGGATGCTCGAGGAGCGGTTCGCCGAGCTGGCGGCCGAGGGCGCGATCCAGGCCCCGGATCCCGCCCTCGCGGCCCGGCACTTCACCGCCCTGACGATCAGCCTCGCGCTGGACGCGGTCAACGGCCGGTGGACCGGCGCCCCACCGCCGGAGCTCGGCGCGATCATCGCCGACGGGGTGAACGCGTTCCTGCGCGCCTACCGCTGATCGTCATCCGAACGCCGAGCGCGTGGCGGTGACCTCGAGGGCGTCGGAGATCGCGCTTCCATCCGCTTCGACGGCAGCGAGGAGGAAAACCACGGTGTAGTAAGCATTCTGGACCTCGACCAGTCGGGTGGCGACCGGTCTAGCTTCGCAGTGAGATGCTCCGCCAGCGCGCCAAGGAGAACGTCCCACTGCATGTCACCTATTGTGGGCGGCTCGCCCTGCAGCAGCTGAGCTTGCTTGTCGGCCGGCTCCCAGCGGTACTCCTCGAGGAACTCACGATCTCCTTGAGGCCGCCCCGCCTTTGGCTCACACGGTCGGGACCGTGCCGCCGTCGATGACGTACTCGGCACCCACGATGGCCGAGGCGCGGCCAGACACCAGGAACCCGACCAGGTCGGCGATCTCCTCGGGCTGGGCGAAGCGCCCCAGGGGAACCCCGCCGAGGGAGTCGTAGATCGTCTGCTTGGCGGCCTCGCGGGTGAGCCCGTTGCCCTCGGCGATCCGGTCCACGAACCGCTCGTAGGCCTCGGTCTCGATGCCGCCGGGGCTGATCGCATTGACCCGCACGCCGCGCGGTGCGAGCTCGTTGGCGAGGCCCTTGCTGTACGTGCGCAGCGCCGCCTTCGCCGCCGCGTACGCCAGCGACGCGTCGTACTGCGGTAGTTCCCGCTGGATCGAGGTGAAGTGCAGCACCACACCCGACCCGGCCCCGGCCATCGCCGGCAGGAGGGCCCGGTCGAGCCGCACCGCACCCAAGAAGTTCAGGTTCAGTTCGGTCAGCCACTGCTGTTCGGTGATGACCGCGAACCCACCGGACGGCGTCGAGGCGCCCCCGACGACGTGCACGAGGATGTCGAGCGCGCCGACGGACTCGGCGATGCGGTCCGCCACGAGCTGCGCACCCTCGACGGTCGACGTGTCCGCCTCGATGAACCGGTCGGGGCGGTCGTACCCGTCGGGCATCGTGCGGGCCGTGGTCCACACGTCGGCGCCCATCTCCCGCAGGCGGGTGACGACGGCCTTGCCCGAACCCTTCGACCCGCCCGTAACGAGCGCGTGGCGACCGTCGAGGCGGTCACGTTCCTTGCTGGACATTATTCCTCTTCTTCCTTCTGACAGTTCGGTGGTGTGCGGTCGGGCTCAGGCCTCGTGGTTGGCGATGACGAGCTCGGCCACGAGGTCACCGCGGAGGGTGAAGCGGTAGTCCAGGTCGGCGACGCCGCCGGGGAAGGTGCCCTCGAGGCGCAGGGTCACCACCCAGTGGTCGTCGTCGACGCGCCGGGCGCCGATCTGCTCGGTGGTGTACTCGAACTCGGCGCCGGCGTCGCGCACGAACGCGTGCACCTCATCGCGGCCCCGGAAGGTCTCGTTCTGGTCGACGACTACGACGTCCTCGACGAGGAACGACGAGGCCGTGCCGGCGTCGTGCACGGTGCTGGCCGCGAGGAAGTCGCGGACGGTGGTCGGGAGGATGTCGGAGCGAAGGTCGCTGTTTGTCATGTCGCCACCGTGCGGCCTCGCGGGGCCGGAGGGTCAAGTGTTGGACCCTCCCCCTGGGGGAGGGTCCAGACTGAGGGGGTGCTGACGATCGGGGAATTCTCGCGTTTGACCCACCTGAGCGTGCGGACCCTGCGCCGTTACCACGAGGGGGAGCTGCTCGAGCCGGCCGTCGTGGACGGGGCGACCGGCTACCGCTACTACTCCGTCGAGCAGATTCCGACCGCGCAGGTCATCAACCGGCTCCGCGAGCTCGACGTCCCCTTGAGCGACGTGCAGCGGATCCTGCGGACGCCGGACCCCCGCGTCCGGTCGACCCTGGTCGCGGGTCACCTGCGGCGCTTGGAGGCCGAGCTTTCTCGCACCCGGGCCGCGGTCACCTCGCTGCGCCGCCTCCTGCAGCCCGACCCCGCGCCGATCGAGGTCGAGCTTCGCGCCGAACCCGCCCGCGAGGTCGCGGCGGTTGAGGCCGTGATCGGCCACGCCGACGTCGAGGCGTGGTTCGCCGGCGCGATGGCCGAGCTGGAAGCGGCCGTGGGTGCGGGTATGACCGGACCGTCGGGGGGTAACTACGACAACTCCCTGTTCGAGGAGGGCCGCGGTCGGGTGCTGGTCTACCTGCCGACCTCCACCCCGCCGCGCACCGGACGGGTGCACGCCGTGACCCTGCCCGCCGCGGAACTGGCGGTGACCACCCATGTCGGCGAGCACGAGGGCGTGGACGTCACCTACGGCGAGCTCGGTGCGTGGGTCGTGGAGAATGCGATGTCGGTGGCTGGGCCCGTGCGGGAGGTTTACCGCGTGGGGCCCCGGGATGTAAGCGATCCGGCCGCCTGGCGCACGGAGATCGGGTGGCCGGTGTTCCGCGTGACATGACGACGTGCAGCCCGGCGCCCTCGTTATGGATGCTCTGGCGGCGAGGACAGGACCGGCAGGAAGCCTGCCGCCCGGTGGCCAAGTTTGCAGCGCCTCAGGGAATCGGATCCACGGCCGATCAGCCTAGAGCGCCGACTTGCGCTACCGCGCCGCCCGATACCAAGGGGATAACACAGTGAGCCTTCACGGCGGACCGATTCAGATCACGGTCGAGCGCAATGCGGTCGGGGGTTGGCTCACCGACCGTCCCGTTGCCGTAAAGATCTTCTCCGCGGTTCTCCTCGTCGCCCTGGTTGGTGTCGTCGTCGGGGTGCTCGGTATCACCCGGATGGCGAGTCTGGGTGACGGACTGCAGCAGATGAAGTCGCAAAACGTGGAGAGCATGGGCCACCTGGCGACGCTGCGTGGTGGAATGGCGAAGATGTTCCGCGGGATGGTGCAGTACGCCTCCGCCACCGTCACCCCAGCGGCCAAGGTGACCGCCGTCGAGGCGATCAAGGACGCCGACGCGGTGATCAACGGCGCATTAGCGGACTACAACGCGTCGGTCGGTGATTCGTCGGTGCGGCAGGCGCCGCTGAAGGAGTTCACCGATGGCTGGACGGCGTATCAGGCACTGCGCAACGTGTTGATTCTCAAGGAGGCCCCACCGTCGGGCTTCGTGGCGCCAACAGACACAAGAGCGGCCTATGGCAACGCCGCCAACGGAATGAACGGCGGCATCGACGCACTGCAGGCAGCCGAATCCAGCGAGGCGGACAAGGCTGCCCTCGCGGGTGCCGCGTCGTACCAGACCGCCCGATCAATGATGATTCTGTCGCTGGCGATCGGCTTGGGCCTCGGACTACTCATGGCCTTCCTCGTTGCTCGCGCCATCAGGCGGCAGGTCGCCTCGGTCGGCACGGCCCTGAACATGCTGGCCGACGGTGACCTTGCCAAGCCCGCCGAGGTGCAGGTCCGCGACGAGATCGGCGAAATGGCGTTAGCCGTCAACCGCGCCCGCACGGGCCTGGCCGACACGGTCCACGCCATCGTCGCGAACAGCCGGACCCTTGACCAGGGCAGCCAGCGACTCACAGGTGTCACCAGTCGGATCGCGGTCAGCGCCCGGGAGACCGCCGCCGAGGCTAACATGGTCGCCTCCGCCGCCGGAGAAGTCTCTGCCAACGTCTCCAACGTCGCCGCCGGCTCGGAACAGATGGGCGCGTCGATCCGCGAGATCAGCCAGAACGCCAACGACGCCGCCCAGGTTGCCGCCGAGGCGGTCAGCGTGGTGGCGGCCACCAACCAGACCGTCCAGAAACTCGGCGACTCCTCCGCGGAGATCGGCAACGTCGTCAAAGTCATCACGAGCATCGCCGAACAGACCAACCTGCTCGCCCTCAACGCCACCATCGAAGCCGCCCGCGCCGGCGACGCGGGTAAGGGCTTCGCCGTCGTCGCCAGCGAGGTCAAGGACCTCGCTCAGGAGACAGCCCGCGCCACCGGCGACATCTCCAAACGCGTCGAGGCCATCCAAGCCGACACCGCCAACGCCGTCGAGGCCATCGCACGGATCAACGACATCATCTCGCGGATCAACGACTACCAGCTCACCATCGCCAGCGCCGTCGAAGAACAGACCGCCACCACCAGCGAGATGAGCCGTAGCGTCAACGAGGCCGCCGGCGGCGTCGCCAACATCGCCACGAACGTCGCCAACGTGGCACGGTCCGCCCAGGCCACCAACGCCACCCTGGTGGAAGCCGACAGCACCGTCGCCGAACTCTCCGGACTCGCCAGCGAGCTACTGACAATCGTCAGCCGGTTCAATCTGCAGGCTGCCCCCGCAAATCATGGATAGCCCCCGCAAATCATGGATAGTGGCCTCCCGAGATCCCCAGACCGGTGTACGCGATCCGCGCCGGGCACGGATCACCCGCAAGACCCTGACCCGGCTGACTGCCACCGGCGAACCACCACACCGGACGAGCAGGCCACGACCAGAAACCCCGAATTGAACGTGAAATAGCCCTCAAACGAACTTATGATCCACTGAGCGCGCGTTCAGCCGAGCCGAACACGGGATAGACGCCGTGCACAAAGCACGTCGACCTTGTGACGACGTGGTCTGACCGTCGGCCGTCTCGGGCCTGCGGAACGTCAGCGGCTGCGGTTGCGGGGGTGGTTCCGGGCCACGCGTTCGTTGCCGTGCCGGTAGTTGCCGGTGAGCCGGGCCATCAGCTCCTGCGGATCCCCCTCCTCCACGTCGACGAGGAAACGGGCAGCGGCCGGCCCGCGCAGGACCCCGGCGGGCCGGCCATGATGCAGCAACTCGATGTCCCCGTTCTTACGGACCCGATACGCGAAACCCTCCGGTGCACCAGCCACCACTGCATGTTCGCCACAGTTCGCCTTCCGCGCGACCGATTTCCGCAGCGCCGGCGAACCAGGAACGCACCACGCCCACCGCCACGCGGCTGATCAATACCGCCACGCGGCTCACTCAGGTCGCCACGCGGCGGACTCATGGTGATTCACTGCCGACAGACGACTGGCCGCCCAGCCCTCAACGCGAGGTGGCGAAGCGCTTCACCGCGTCCTCCCAGCCGGGCAGGTCGGCGGGGGCGCGATCGGCCGGGCCCACATAGTCGGCCGAGGGGCGGATGATCTTCGCCAGGCGCTTCTGCTCGAGGATGTGTGCACTCCAGCCGGCCGTTCGTGCACAAGTGAACATCGCCGCGAGCAGCTCGACCGGGACCTCGGCGAAGTCCAGGACGATGGCGGCCCAGAACTCCACATTGGTCTCGAGCACCCGGTCCGGTTTGCGTTCGTGCAGTTCGGCCAGGGCCGCCCTCTCCAGCTCCAGCGCGACCTCGTAGCGGGGTGCCCCCAGTTCGCGGGCGGCCTCCCGCAGGATCCGGGCCCGCGGGTCCTCGGCGCGATACACCGCGTGCCCGAAGCCCATCAGGCGCTGCCCGCCGTCGAGCACCTTCTTCACGTACGCGCGTGCGTCTCCGCCTTTCTCCACAGCGGCGACCATGCCGAGGGCGCGAGCGGGTGCACCACCGTGCAGCGGTCCGGAGAGGGCGGCTGCGGCGGCGGAGAGGCACGCCCCGACGTCGGCGCCGGTGCTCGCCACTACCCGTGCCGTGAAAGTCGACGCGTTCATGCCGTGCTCGGCCGCGCAGACCCAGTAGCGGTCGATCGCGGCGACATGCCGCGGGTCCGGCTCACCACGCCACCGGATCAGGAACTGGGAGGTGACGTCCTGCCCCTCGGCGATCCGGCGCTCGGGTACGGGCGGCAGCTCGTCGCCCCGGGCCGACGCCGCGACCACGGCGAGCATCGCCGCGGACGCGGTCGCGACATCGTCCCGCGCCTGCGCGTCCGAGAGGTCGATCAACGGCCGCAACCCGAGAGCAGCCGCAGCCGCCTGCCCGTCAACGCGCGCGTCACCGGTCAACCCCGCGAGCCTCAGCGGCTCCGACATCCCCGGCAGCCGCGATGACCTCCGCCGCTCGGCAAGCCGCGCCGGAAGCAGCGGAGACTCGAACGAACCGTCCGCGAGCAGGCCCCACACGTCACCGAACGAGACGGTGCCGGCCAATGAGCGGATGTCGACGCCGCGGTAGCGGAGCGCCCCTCCGTCGCGGTCCGGCTCGGCGATCTCGGTGTCGAACGCGACGACACCGGCCAGTCCTGGATTCACAGTCATCATGTGCACAACCTGGTGCCGCATTCATGTTGACGTCAACATTGATCCAGTCAACATGAGAGGATGTCGACATGCCCGCCGAACCACCCCCCATGACCACACCCGAGGTCGCCGCCCTCCTCGGGGTCAAGCCCGCCACCGTCTACGCCTATGTGAGCCGCGGCCTGCTCGCCAGCCGCCGCAACGCCGACGGCAAGAACAGCCTGTTCGAGCGCCGCGAGGTCGACGCCTTCCTGGCCGCCCGCAGCCGCCCGGGCACCCCGGGCATCCGGACCGGCATCACGTTGATCAGCGATGGCGCGCTCCACTACCGCGGCCACGACGTCGTCCGACTGGCGAGCGTAGCCAGCTTCGAGGAGGTCGTCGCCCTACTGTGGACAGGCACCCGCGAATACGTCGCCTTGACCCCCGACGAGACCCTGCGCCGCCTGGCCGAGGCGGTGACCGCCCCACTGCCCCGAGCGGCCCGGCACACCGACCGCCTCCGGGTGATCGTCGCCGCGGCCGCCGCCGGCGACCCCCTGCGCTTCGACACTTCCCCCGCCGCCGTGGCCGCGACCGGCCGCGCCCTCCTCGGCACGATGGTCGCCGCGCTGCCCCTCACGGCCGGGCGGGACAGCGGCCCGCGGCTCGCGGAGGCGCTCTGGCCGCGCCTCACCGCCCGCGAGCCCGCCCCGAGGGACCAGAACCTGCTCGACGCCGCGCTCATCCTGCTGGCCGACCACGACATCGCCGCCTCCACGCTCGCCGCCCGGGTGGCCGCGTCGACCCGCGCCCACCCGTACGCCGTGGTCGGAGCCGGCCTCGCCGCCCTCGACGGACCATTGCACGGCGCGGCCAGCAGCCTCGCCCACGCGCTGCTCGCCGAGGCGATGAGCCGTCCCGACCCGGTCGGCACGGTCGCCGACCGGCTGCGCTCCGGCGAACCGGTGCCGGGCTTCGGCCACCGCCTCTACCCGGACGGCGACCCCCGCGCGACGGCACTGCTCGACATACTCGGCGACACCCGCGCCCGTGACGCCGCCGAACGCCTGGCCGACGTGCTGCGCACGCGTTCCGGCGTACTCCCGAATGTGGATCTGGCCCTGGCGGCGCTGACGCTGGAACACAAGATGCCCCCCGATGCCGGGGAGACGATCTTCGCAATCGCCCGGACGGCCGGGTGGCTCGCGCACGCGCTCGAGGAGTACGCGCAGCGGCCGTCGCGCTTCCGTCCCGCCGGCGAGTACGCGGGCCGCATGCCCGCCGGGGCGGAGAAGTCGGCCGGGTAAGGTCCCCGGCATGCCGACCGATGATCCGTTCAGCCTGTCCCTGCTCGAGGGGCTGCACTCCACGCCTGCCCGGCGCTACCTCGCGACCGAGCCCATCGCCGACGACATCGTCACGGCCATCCTCGACGCGGCCGTCCGCGGGCCGACCGGCGGCAACACCCAGCGCTGGGCCTGGGTCGTCGTGCTGGACCCGGCGACCAAACGGCAGATCGCCGAGTGGTACCGGGAAGGATGGGAGAAGACCTACGGTTCGCGGCGGGAGCAGATCCTCGGCGCCGACGACCCGCAGGGCCTGAGCGCGGCGAACTTCCGGGCCGCCGACCACCTCGCCAACCACCTCGAGGAGGCGCCCGTCTGGATCTTCCCGGTGCTGCTCGGGGCGGCGCGGTCGACCAGTCCACGGCTGGGCTCGTCGATCTACGGCGCCGTGCAGCAACTCCTGCTGGCCGCCCGCGCCTACGGTATCGGCTCGACGTTGACGACGCTTTACACCGGGCACGAGGACGACGTACGGGATCTGCTCGGTCTGCCCGACGACGCGCTGACGATGGCGCTGATCCCGCTGGGATATCCGGCGCGCGGGCGGTGGGCGCAGCCGAAGCGGCGGCCGCTCGACGAGGTGGTCTTCCAGGAGCGCTACGAGGAACGGGGGTGACGGCGCATGCCCGCGTACGTGAAAAGTCTGACTCTGGACTGCCAGGACGCGCTGGTGGTGGCCCGGTTCTGGGCGGACGCCCTCGGCGGTGAGCTGGACGGGGACGCGACTTCGGCCAAGGCGTACGTGGCGGCGCCCGGCTGGGGTGGGCCGAACCTGTGGTTCCAGCGCGTTCCCGAGCCGAAGCAGGGCAAGTTGCGCCTGCACTTCGACCTGCGGGCGCCCGGCGGGGACGTGGCGGCGGAGGTGGGACGGCTGACGGAGCTCGGCGCGACGTTCGCCTGGGCGGTCGACGGCCTGACCGTGCTGCGTGATCCCGAGGGGAACGAATTCTGCGTCGAGGAGTAGGTGCGTGCCGACTCGTAAAGTGCGGCGGGGGCTGACCGATATCGGGGTGTAGCGCACCACGAACCCCTGAGGAAGGACCCGCTCATGACCCAGCGGACTTTGCCGGTCCGCGAGGACCGGTGGCAGCCGGCCGACCGGATCTTCGACGGCGTGATCGCTCGCGCGGTCACCAACTCGGAGGACTCCGAGGCTCGTGACGGCACCGCCGAGATGATGGCCGGCGCGCTACTCCTGAGCGTCCTCTTCCTGGTGATCATGAAGGGTGCGGGGTCGGCCACGGCGGCGCTGGCGGTCTGCGGGCTGCTGGGCGGACTCGGCTTCCTCTACATGGTCAACAGCGCGAGACCTGCCCAGCGGGACCGCCGGCAGGCGTTGCAGGAGCTCGGTGGGCCCGGTGCGATGCCCGCCGGCTACCTGGTGCACGCGAAGGCGTGGGAGGCGGGCATGTCCGACTACGTCGCGGGCGTTCCCGAGTCGCAACTGCTCGCTGCCGCCGAACTGTGCGACATCTTCCCGGGTACGGTGAACGACCTACTCAGGTTCGTCGCTAACGTCGCGATCCACGTGCCGGCGGGTCGGCACACGAACGCCGGCGACGTGCGTCGGCGGGCCTACGAGCTGATACACGTCGGTAAGCCGATCGTCATCGACTACGCGAAGAGCGCGCCCAAGCTGCCTACTCCACCGCCCGAGAGCAAGTAGAGCCCGAGAGCAAGTAGAGCCCGAGAGTAGGTCGAGCAAGTGAGCGCGGAAGCGCCCCGAGCCGGTCGGCTCGGGGCGTCGGTAGTGCGGTCGATGGGACGCGGTGGCGCGATAGTCGCACGCCGGTGGCTGCGGGGACCGGGGTCACGCGGCCAGGGCTGCGTAGCGGCCGCCCACCCCGACCAGAACGTCGTGCGTTCCGGACTCGAGGATGCGGCCGTGGTCGACCACCGCGATCTGCTCGGCGGCGCGGACCGTCGACAGACGGTGGGCGATCGTCACCGTCGTGCGGCCCCGGGACAGCTCGTCGAACGCGTTCTGCACGGCCCATTCGGTCTCGTTGTCGAGCGCGCTCGTGGCCTCGTCCAGCACCAGGATGCGCGGGTCGCGCAGCAGCGTGCGGGCGATGGCGATCCGCTGCTTCTCGCCGCCGGAGAACCGGTGGCCCCGCGAGCCGACCATCGTGTCGTACCCGTCGGGCAGGCCGGCGATGACGTCGTGGATCTGCGCGGCCCGGGCCGCCGTCTCGATCTCGGCGTCGGTGGCGTCCGGCTTGGCGTTGCGCAGGTTCTCCCGGACTGACGTGTGCAGCAGGTAGGTCTCCTGGCTGACCACACCGACGATCGACGCCAACGCGTTGAGGGACATTGACCGCACGTCAACACCGTCAATAGTGATGCGTCCAGCCGTGGGGTCGTACAGACGAGAGATCAGCGCGGCGATAGTGCTCTTGCCGGAGCCGGTCTCGCCGACGAGGGCGAGCGACGAACCGGCGGGCACGTCCAGGCTCACCCCGACGACGGCGGCCGTCGGGCTTCCGTCGTACGTGAAGGTGACGTCCTCGAACCGCAGGTGGCCCCGCGGCGCCGGCATGGGTACCGGGTCGGCCGGCTCCTCGATCTCGACGGGCAGGTCAAGGTACTCGAAGATGCGCGCGAACAGGGCCAGCAAGCTCGTGACGGTGACTCCCACGTTGAGCAGTCCCAGCAGCGGACGGAACAGTCCGGCCTGCAGGGCGGTGAAGGCGACGAGTGTGCCGATACTCATCGTGCCCGAGGTGATCGGCAGGCCGGCCGCGAGGTAGATGATCGCCGGGATGGCGGCGAAGACGATGCTCATCGAGGCCATGCGCCAGCGCCCGGCCAGTTCGGACCGCAGTTCCAGGTCGATGAGCCGGGTCGACGAGTCGGTGAAGCGGTTCACTTGGTCGGGGCCGGTGCCCATCGTCTTGCTCAACTGCACACCACCGATGGAGAGGCCCTCCTCGATGATCACGTTGAGGTCGGCAAGCTCGCGCTGGCGCTGCGCGGTGATCGCGCGGCGCATGCTCGCGACCCGACGGGTCAGCCAGATCGAGGGCGGCAGCACGAGCAGCGACACGAGGGAGAGCTGCCAGGAGAGAGCGGCCATGGCCACTGCGGTGGCGACGACCGTGGTGAGGTTCGAGGCGATCGAGGTGGCGGTGGAAGTGACCACCGCTTCCATGCCGCCGATGTCGTTGGTGATGCGCGACTGCACCTCGCCGGTGCGGGTGCGGGTGAAGAACCCGATCGATTGCCGTTGGAGGTGCCGGAACACGTCGGTGCGCAGCCTGTGCATGACGCGCTGCCCGATGGTGGTGGAGATCCAGGTCTGCACGACCCCGAGCGCGGCGGTCACGGCGGCGACGCCGACCATGCCGATCACGAGCCAGAGGAGCAGCCGCAGGTCAGCGTGGGGAAGCGCGCTGTCGATGACCTCGCGGAGCAGGAACGGGCTGGCCATGCCGACGATCGACGAGGCCACGATGGTGAGGACCACGACGGCCAACGGGCGGCGGTGGTCGGTGAACAGGGAGCCGATGCGCCGCAGGGAAACGCTTTTCGCCTGCGCGATCTCGGCGGCGGTGAGCTTCTTCTTTCCGCGGGAGCGGCCTTCAGTGGGGCTTTCCAAGAGCGGACCTCGTTCCGTACGGCGTGGCCCGGCAGGACCACCGGCCCTGCTCGAGCACTGACTTTGCTGAGGTTACCTCAACATGAGGGAACAACAGAAGTCGCTGGTACGGTATTCCCGTGCACGACGTCGACGACGAGGGCCTGCTCGAAGCGTTCTTCGCGGTGTCCCGCCGGCTGCGGCACCGAACCCGCGAGGCTCTGGAGCCGTGGGAGCTCACCCCGTCGCTGGGGCGCGCGCTCAGCGTGCTGTCCCGAGAGGGAGAGATGCGGCCCGGCGCGCTGGCCGAACAACTGCGGATCGCGCCCCGATCCGCGACCGAGGTCGTGGACGACCTGCAGCGTCTGGGGCTCGCCGAACGCCACCCCGACCCGGCCGACCGCCGGGCGGTCCTGGTCACGCTGACCGACGAGGGCCTGCGGACCGGCCGCAACATCCACGCAGCTCGCCGGGAGGCGGGCAAGCGCTTCTTCGCCACCCTGTCCCCCGACGACCGCGACGAGCTGTCCCGCCTGCTGCGCCAACTCCGCGAAGACGCCGAGTAGGACGCCGACCGGCAGGCCACTCGTGCCGGTTCAGACGCGACACCAGGGCCTGACAGCCAGACCGGGCACGCCTGCTGGTGTCGGACACGGCGCCTGGCCTGGGCGGTCGGACAAACCGTGCGCGCCAGTGTTCACGTGCGGCGGCGGGTGTAAACCGTCAGACAGGTTGCTGAGGCGGTTGCACAGAAGACGGCGACCAG
>DASRYP010000874.1:0-2244 GCA_035687165.1 Actinoplanes sp.
TCCGGCGCTGCACGACTCCGTCGGTCGTCAGGGCTTGGCGGTTGTGCGCATCGGTGACGTCGGGCCGGCTGTCGCTGAGAGGCTTGCTGCCTTACTGATTAGCGGACCTGAGCGGCTGAAGAATCAGGCAGAGGGGGACGACGACCGACAGTGACCTTGGCTGCGCGTAGCGGGACGTTCGCTTAGTCTGCCCATGTGGCTCAAGCCGAACGTGCCCGGGACCTCGCGCGCCTATTGCTGGCCGAGTCCATCCCGCGCCGCTGGTCGCATAGCGAGGGGGTTGGACGCAAGGCCGAGTCGGTCGCTCACCTCGTGGGCGACGACGGTCCGGCTCTCGTGTCCGCGGCCTGGCTGCACGACGTCGGTTATGCGCCTGACTTGGTCATGACCGGCATGCATCAACTGGATGGTGCGCGCTATCTGCGCGACGTCGTCCACGCCGACGATCTGGTTTGTCGGCTGGTTGCGCATCACTCGTGTGCGTTCGTCGAGGCTCGGAACCGTGGTCTGTCTGAGGAACTTGCGGGCGAGTTTCCGCCGGTAGCGGGGCTGCTCTCACATGCGATCACGTACGCGGACATGACGACGACACCCGACGGCGAGCCGACCGAGGTTGAGCGGCGGCTGGCTGAGATTCTCGCGCGGTACGGAGACGGTGATCTGGTCGCCGAGTCGATCAGGGAGGCCAGCCTACTGATCATTGAGTCAGTCCGGGTGATCGCGGCTGCGCTCGACAACGGTTGAGGACCAGTCGGCGTGGGAGATCGCGCCCTGCTCGTCGCGGCTCCACCTGCGGCCGCCGCTGTCTAGAAACTCGATCTGTACCGGCTCGGGCTCGACGTACGTGCGCATCCAATCCGGCGGCGCGGGGCGCTGAACTGTGCTGCCGGGCGGGACGAGGCCGATGAACTCGGAGCTTGACTCTTCGTTCTCGCGTGCTGGTAGCGGTAGTTCGACCTCGTAGATCGGCATGGCGCTCGCGTTGTGGATATGGAACGCCAGTTCTCGGCCGCCGTCCGGTTTCCTCGTCAGTTCCACCCATGCGCTGATTCGCTCGGCCTGCGCGCGGCGCGCATCTTCGGCGCGGCCGGCCTCTCGGTGGTGCTCACGGCGCAGCAGCAGGAAGCCGACCAGGAAGGCGCCGACCGTACCGACGGCGGAGAAGACATCGGCGAACGCGCTGAGCCAGTCGCTATCCAAGGTGCACGTCCTGCGGGGTGGCGAAGAAGTGGTCGAGCCGCAGGCGCATCGAACGGTCCATCGGCACGGAGCCAATTTCTGTCTCGGGCATCCAGCGGACCGCGGTTGTCTCCTCGCTGGTGGTCAGAGCTCCGCCGATCGGCCGGGCCGAGAAAACGACGGAGAACTCCTGCCGGACTTCGCCGTTGCTGGTGTAGAGGATGACGTGTCGAGGGTCGGTGTAGATGCCGACCAGGCCCGTGATCTCGACCTGGATTCCGGTCTCTTCGAGCGTCTCCCGTACGGCAGTTTGGGGTAGCGACTCCCCGATGTCCATTGCCCCACCAGGGAGCGCCCAATTCCCGTTGTCGGAGCGCCGGATCAGCAGCACTTCGCCCGCCTGGTTGGTGGCGACCACGTTCGCCGACGGCACGAGCGACGTCGCCCGTGGCGCCTCAGGGTCGTCGTAGAAGTCGATCCGCTGTCCCATGCCAGACCTCATTCCAGCGGTGTGGCTTCATCCCACACGCGCTCGAAGCTGTCCAGGTAGGTCGCGACCATGCCGCCGCCGGCGACCCGGCGCAAGTGCAGTACGGGCGCCTGGGCGGCCGTGAAGCCGTATATGTGGGTGTTGACCATGATCTGGTCGTCGGCGCGGTAGATCGAGTTGTAGAGCACCGTCGGGTGCAACCTGAACTCGACGCCGTCGATCTTGCGCAATGGGCGGTACATCACCAGGGCGTTCTTGATCTTTCCGGCTTGGGCATCGTCGACTCCCTCGTCGGCGCCGCGCTGCGCGACTGCCTCGCTGTCGGGGTCACCGAGCAGGATCCGCACGCGTACGCCTGCCTCGGCCTTTTGCCGGAAGATCCGCTGGACGCCGGCATCCTCGGAGAGGAACAACCCGCTGTAGACCAGAACACCGATGTCCTGCTCCGCCCCCTCGAACATGTGGCGCCACAGGTCCGATGGGACGGTCCAGCGGTGCGGGTAGATGTTGATGATCTCGCTCTCGCTGGCGCTGGCTACCTGATCTGGGCTGAGCGCGTCAGGCCACAGGTAGAC
>DASRYP010000875.1:0-5139 GCA_035687165.1 Actinoplanes sp.
ACCGGTTGTGGGGCGTCGACCTGAGTGCCGAGGACACCCCGTACGAGGCCGGGCTCGGTTTTGCCGTACGCCGCGACGTCGGGGACTTCGTCGGCCGGGACGCGCTGCCCGACTCGCCGCCGGAGCGCCTGCTCACCTGTCTGCTGGTCGACGAGGACGTCGAGGCCGTGCCGATGGGCCGCGAGCCGGTGTATGCAGGAGAGGAGCCGGTCGGCTTCGTGACCAGCGCGGCCTTCGGGCACACCGTGGGCGTGCCGATCGCGTACGCCTGGCTTCCGGCCGCCCTGGCGGTGACCGGCACGCGCGTCTCGATCGGCTACTTCGACCGCAGGCTGGGCGCCACCGTCGCCGCCGAGCCGCTCTTCGACCCCAAGCACGAGCGGTTGCGGGGATAGAAACCAGGGAGGCGTCTTGTCGGCGTACGACGTCATCGTTGTCGGTCTCGGCGGCATGGGCAGTGCCGCCGCCAGGCAGCTCGCGGCGCGGGGCCAGCGGGTCCTGGGCCTGGAGAAGTACGGCCCCGCGCACGACCGCGGAGCCAGTCACGGCGGTTCCCGGGTTACCCGGCAGTCGTATTTCGAGGGTCCGGAGTACGTTCCGCTGCTGCTGCGCGCCTACGACCTGTTCGACCAGCTCGCCGCGGACTCCGGCCGGGACGTGCTCACCCTGACCGGCGGTGTCATGATCGGTCGTCCGGAGAGCCGGACCGTCGCGGGCAGCCGGGCCAGCGCCGAGCAGTGGGGCCTCGAGCACGAGATCTTGGACGCCAAGGAGCTGCGCCGCCGCTTCCCGACGCTCGCGCCCCGGCCCGACGAGATCGCGCTCTTCGAGACCAAGGCGGGCTTCGTCCGTCCCGAGGCCACGGTCGCCGCGAATCTGCAGCTGGCCACGAGGCACGGCGCCGACCTGCGCTTCGGTGAACCGATGACGAGCTGGGAACCGGCCGGCGACGGGGTGCGGGTGACCACCGGCCGGGGCAGCTACACCGCCGGACAACTCGTGATCACGCCCGGGCCGTGGGCGCCCGAGCTCCTGGCCGACCTGGGCGTCGAGTTCCGGATCGAGCGGCAGGTGCAGTACTGGTTCCAGCCGCGCGGCGGGGTCGAGCCGTTCCGGCCGGACCGGCACCCGATCTACATCTGGGAGGACGAGCGGGGCGGTCAGATCTATGGCTTCCCGGCGATCGACGGTCCCGAGGGCGGCGCGAAGATCGCGTTCTTCCGCCGGGGCGGGCCGACCACGCCCGACGATCTCGACACCGAGGTGCACGAGGACGAGATCGCCGAGATGGTCGATTACTGCGGGCGGCGGCTGCCCGATCTGCCCGGCCGGTTCCTGCGCGGCGAGCCGTGCATGTACAGCAACACGCCGGACGAGCACTTCGTCATCGCCCGCCATCCGGCCCACGAGTCAGTCACCGTGGCCTGCGGTTTCTCGGGACACGGATTCAAGTTCGTGACGGTGGTGGGCGAGATCCTGGCCGACCTGGCGACCGGTGGCGCGACCGTCCACCCGATCAGTCTCTTCGACCCCCGCCGCTTCGCCCCGACCGTGGAGCAACACCGATGACGTCGTCGCTGATCCCGACCCTGGCCGGCCACCATTACACCGACCCGTCGATCTTCGCGCGCGAGCAGGACCAGATCTTCGAGCGCATGTGGTTCTGCGTCGTCCGCAGCTCGGACGTCGGCGAACCAGGAGCCTTCCGTACGGTGGAGGTCGGCCGGGAGAGCCTGGTGATCACGCGCTCCGGGGACGGGCGGGCACGCGCCTTCCTCAACGTCTGCCGGCATCGCGGCGCCCGCGTGTGCGTCGAGGAGTCGGGCACGGTGAAGCGCACCTTCAAGTGCTCCTACCACGCCTGGGCGTACGACCTGGAAGGCAAGCTCGTGGCGGCGCCCAACCTTGTCAAGATGCCTGACATCGACCGGGTCGAGTACGGGCTCAGGAACGTGTCGGTGCGCGAATGGCTCGGCTACGTCTGGGTGTGCCTGGCCGAGGAGCCGCCGTCGTTCGAGCAGGACGTGCTGGGCGCGTGCGAGGAGCGGCTCGGCGACCTCGACGCGCTCGAGCGTTACGGCCTGGAGAACCTCCAGGTGGGCCGCCGGATCCGGTACGACGTGCGCGCGAACTGGAAGTTGATCATCGAGAACTTCATGGAGTGCTATCACTGCTCGACGATCCACCCCGAACTCGTCCACGTGCTGCCCGAGTTCGCCGGCGGGTACGCCGCGCAGTACTACGTCGGCCACGGCGCCGAGTTCGGCCGGGACGTGCGGGGCTTCACCGTGGACGGCAGCGCGGGCGTGACCCCGATCAGCACGATCGCCGCCGAGCAGGACCGCCGCTACTACGCGATCACGATCAAACCGCAGGTCTTCGTCAACCTCGTGCCCGACCACGCGATCGTGCACCGGATGTTCCCGCTGGCGGCCGACCGGACGATCGTCGAGTGCGACTGGCTGTTCCTGCCCGAGGTGGTCGCGTCGGGAGTGGATCTGGGCCGCTCGGTGGACCTTTTCGACCGCGTCAACCTGCAGGACTTCGCGGCCTGTGAGCGCTGTCAGCCGTCGATGTCCTCCCGGGCGTACGCGCAGGGGGGTGTGCTCGTCCCGAGCGAGCACCACATCGGCGCGTTCCATCAGTGGGTAACGAACCGACTGCATCAGATCCGGGCCAAATAGTACCGACTCGGTCACGCGACTCTGCGCTCTGCCCTACCTTAAACCACGTCCTAGTGGGGCAAATCATCCGCATTGGAGCGCAGAGCCGTGTCTTCTTCACGTTCCTCGAGGGTGGCCAGAGGTGGTCTGGTGGCCGCCCTCGCCCTCTCGATAGCCACTGCTTTCACGCCGGTCGGAGCGTCGGCGGCTACCGAGGATCCGCTGATCGACTATCCGACCTTCAAGGGTGCCGCTCAGAATTTGGACCGTAACGGCGCCGCCGACCTGATCACGGCCTCGGGGAGCAAGGGCAAGCAGCGCGTCCTCCGGCTGACCCCGGGCGGTTATCAGCAGGCCGGGTCGGCCTGGTCGACCACCAAGCTCGACGTCGGCAAGTCGTTCGAGTCCCGATTCAGGGCCTACCTGCACCACTTCAAGCCGGGCGCCGACGGCATCGCGTTCGTCGTACAGACCCAGGGCCGGCGGGCGCTCGGCGGCTGGGGCGGCGGCCTCGGTTACCGCACGATCAAGCCGAGCCTGGCGGTCGAGTTCGACACCTTCCAGAACTCGTACGACCCGAGCAGCAACCACCTCGCCGTCGTGCTGGGCGGGAACTCCGAGCAGCAGGCGACCGTCGCCGAGTCGCCGATCCCGCTCTTCGGCAAGCCGTTCAACGCCCGGGTCGTCTACGACGCCACGGCGACCGTGTTGCGGGTCTATATCGCGTCGCTGAACGAGGGCTCGACCGAGCAGCTCGTGCTGGAACACACGATCGACCTGGCCGCTCAGGTCGGGAGATCCGCGGCCTGGGTCGGTTTCACCGGCGCTACCGGGGAAGGCCTCTCGAAGCAGGACATCTACTCCTGGACCGTCCAGGGCTCCGGGGCCTGAGCAGGTAGTCCGCCGGTGCTGACGACGGCACCGGCGGCGTCCCCGCGTCCCGTCCCCGAGCCTTGGAGGGAAATCATGTCTGCGGTGCCCTATGCCCGCCCGCACGCCTGCGCGGGAACCGAACTTCCGCCCCCGATGGTCGTCGGCGTGAGCGAGCCCCTGGTCAGCGTCATCATTCCCGCGCTGAACGAGGCCCAGAATCTGCCGCACGTGCTCGCCGCGCTGCCCGCGGTGGACGAGGTCATCCTGGTCGACGGCGGTTCGACCGACGACACGGTGGAGATCGCCCGCCGCCTGATGCCGGGTGTCCGCATCGTCCGGCAGAGCCGCCGCGGCAAGGGGAACGCGCTCGCCTGCGGTTTCGCCGCCGCCACGGGCGACATCCTCGTCATGATCGACGCCGACGGGTCGACCGATCCGCAGGAGATCCCGATTTTCGTCCAGGCGCTGCGTGGCGGCGCCGACTTCGCCAAGGGCTCCCGCTTCGAGGGCGCCGGTGGCAGCGCCGACATCACCTGGCTGCGGCGGACGGGTAACCACGGCCTGAGCCTGCTCGTCAACGTCCTCTTCGGCACCACCTACAGCGACCTCTGCTATGGCTACAACGCGTTCTGGGCCCGGCACCTGAACGTCTTCGCCCTCGACAGCACCACCCGGGCCGCGGGCCGGCGGTGGGGCGACGGTTTCGAGATCGAGACCCTGCTCAACCTACGCGCGGCCCGGGCCCGCCTGCGCGTCGTCGAGGTGCCGAGCTTCGAGCGGCGGCGTCTGCACGGCGAGAGCCACCTCAACGCCTTCGCCGACGGGCTACGGGTGTTGCGCACCATCGCGCGGGAGTGGTCCCGGGGGCGGCGGGCCTCGGCCCAGGCGGCGCCGGAGCGGACCCGGTGAGGATCGGCGTCGTCACGAGCGCCTACCACCCGGACGTCGGCGGCGTGGAGACCCACGTCCGCCGGCTCTGCTCCGCGCTGGTCGCGACCGGCGTCGAGGTCGAAGTGCTCACCCAGGACGTGACGGGCTCGGTCGACTCGATCGACGGCGTGCCGGTCCGCCGCTTCCCGCTCACCGTCGCGGCGCGCGACTACCGCTGCTCGGTGGCGCTGTGGCGCTGGCTGGGGCGCAACGCCGGCCGGTACGACGTGCTGCACGCCCACAGCTACCACGCGCTGGCCGCGCTGCCGGCCGCGCTGACCAACCGCACCCCACTGGTCTTCACCCCGCACTACCACGGCACCGGGCACAGCCGCCTGCGGGCCGCCCTGCACCCGATCTACCGGCCGCTCGGCCGCCGTATCGTCGCCCGGGCCGGCCGGATCATCTGCGTCACGCGCGCCGAGCGGGACCTGCTGATCGAGCACTTCCCCGAGGCGCGTGGCCGGGTGGTGCTGGTGCCGAACGGGACCGACCCGGCGCCGCACCCGGTGGCGAGCCCCGAACCGGGGCGCAGCATCCTCTGCGTCGGTCGGCTCGAGCGGTACAAGCGGGTCGACCGGGTGATCCGGGCGATGACCCGGCTCAGCGCCGACCACCGGCTCGACGTGGTCGGCGCCGGACCGGCCCGCGCGGAGTGGGAGCACCTCGCCGC
>DASRYP010000876.1:0-4811 GCA_035687165.1 Actinoplanes sp.
GACCTGACCGAGCAGCTCGAGGACCCGGTCGAGGTGCTGTTCGGCACGCAGCTCGGCGGGGGCACCGACATCAACCGGGCCATCGCCTACAGCCAGCAATTGATCACGCGGCCCCGGAACAGCATCTTCGTGCTGATCAGCGACCTCTACGAGGGTGGCGTGCGCGAGCAGATGCTGCGCCGAGTGGCCGAGATGACCGCGGCGGGGGTGCAGGTCGTGGTGCTGCTGGCGCTCTCCGACGAGGGTGCGCCGGCTTACGACCACGAAAACGCCGCGGCGCTGGCGGCGCTCGGGGTGCCGGCGTTCGCGTGCACGCCGGACGCCTTTCCCGACCTGATGGCGGCGGCGATCGAGCGCCGTGATCTGACGGCGTTCGCGGAGCGCTTCGCCGACCGGCGCAAGGTGGACGGGGGAGGTGACGTAGCGCCCGATCGGAGGGACTGGGAAAAATAGGGTGCCGTCCGGGCATCGACAGACGATCATTCTTGTATGCGTACTCCCCACCAGTCCGTCGATCGACTCGGTGGACGGCACGTTGATGCGGCGAGCCCCACGACCGGGTCGGCGCCGCTCCCCCTGTCCGGTGCAGTCGACGACGGCGACCGCCTCGTCGACGTCGTCGATCTGCTCGCACTCGACGCCTTCGTCACCGGGCGCGAGCCCTTCGGCCGCAGCAAATACCTCGAAAACGTCCGCGCCGAGGCGCCGCTGGTCGTCGACGGTGCTCGCCTCGTGCGGGACGCTGTCGACGAGGACGGGCAGGGGTGGCTCGCCGTCGGTGAGGGCTGGACCCTGCACGTCACCCGCTGGAAGCAGAGCCGCCGGGCCCGGGTCACCGTCACCGCGATCAACGCCGAGCTCGCCGAACAGGTCCTCGAGGATGCCACCGCCGGCGTCGTCGAAGAGCCCGAGCCCAGCCCCGAGAACGTCCCCATCGGTTTCTGGCACTTCGGTCAGCACGGGCCGCGCCGGGCCGCCCGCGAGATCGACGCCGCGCCCTGGGAGACGATCCGGCGCAACTACGCCAGCCCGGTCGCGGCCACTCTGGAACGGCTCATGGCTCTGGACAGCACCTCGATCAGCGGCCGTCTCCTGCTGCTGCACGGCGAGCCGGGCACCGGCAAGACCACCGCGTTGCGGGCGCTGGCCCAGCAGTGGCGCTCCTGGTGCCAGGTCGACTGCGTGCTCGACCCCGAGCGGCTCTTCAACGACCCGGCCTATCTGATGAGCGTGGCCCTGGGCAGCGACGACGAGGACGAGCCGCGCTGGCGTCTGCTCATGCTCGAGGACTGTGACGAGCTGATCAGCGGCACGGCCAAGGCGAGCGCCGGTCAGGCGTTGTCGCGGCTGCTCAACCTCACCGACGGCCTGCTCGGTCAGGGCCGCAACGCGCTGATCGCGATCACGACGAACGAGGATCTCGCCTCGCTGCACCCGGCGGTCGTGCGCCCGGGTCGCTGCCTGGCCAGCATCGAGGTGGGCCGGCTTCCGTACGCCGAGGCGGTCGCGTGGCTGGGCACCTCGCGGGGCGTCGGGCCGTCGGGCGCGACCCTCGCCGAGCTCTACGCACTTAAAACCGGCAGCCAACCGGTCACGGTGCCCACATCGGAACCCAGCACCGGCATGTATTTGTAAAGGCTAACCTCATAGGGGCTCAGGCCGTTTCGTACGTGAGGCAGTCGGCCTTCTCGCCGGACTCGCCCACAACGATCGCCGGAGCGTGGCACTCAAGTTCGGTGTTGTGCACGCAGTCGGCCCTCTTACACGCGCCGACCTGGGCCAACGGCTTGCCCGTGCCACCCTTGTCACCGGCCACGTAGGTGTCGCACTCGGCGGAGATCGCACTGCCGATGGTCACCGCGAACGCCGTGCAACCATCGTGGTTGTAGCCACAGCTCGTCATGGTGCAGGACTGCACCCGGGGCATTTCCACCATCTGAGTCATCGTCATCGCCTCCATCAATTACCACCCGGTCACCTCGACGATAAACCATTTCCCGGAATTGGCGAAACGACACCACGTTTTTATTCCATGAGGTTAGGCGTCCCTAAGAATTGTTTCGGAGAGATCTTTTCGGCGGCGTCCGGTCCGTCCGCCTCGATCTCGACGGGCACGCCGAGCGCGGTCTCGATCGCGCCGGCCCCGTCGTCCGGCCGCCCCAGAGTGCCCGGCAAGGCCGCGGCGAGCCGTCCGGCCAAGGCCTGCTGATACCCGAGATCGCAAAGCCGCCACATCCAGGCCACCTCACGCGCATCCCTCGGCCCGCCGGTCTCGCCGAGCGGCACTCGCCCCAGACGACGACGCGGATCTCCCGCAGCTCGGAGCTGACGCATAGGCAGTCAAATGGTCGGCTGGATCAAGTTCGTCATACCGGCATTTGTGAAGAAATGCCACGTTACGCTCCGAGCGAGACGGCCCGCCGTCCTCGGCACGCGCGGGCTCACCCATTCCACGAAGCGGTTCGCAGGACCGTAGGAGGACCTCGCATGCGTAAGTCCCAATCAACTTCCGGCATCCGGCCGCTTCGCGCCGGAATTGCCGTGGCGGCGACGGCCGCCGCCGCAGTAGTCGGCCTCGCAGCGCCGGCCTACGCGGCCGACGTAGCGGTCACGACGACCCCGACCCAGGCTTCGACCGCGGGCGGGCAGGTCATCACGTTCAGCGGCACCAACGTCCTGAACCTCATCGCGGACGCGACTGCAGGTGCACGCTGGATCCTCAGCACCGCAACGTGCGGCGCCGCCTATGACACCGCCAACAACGGCACGGCTGGTGGAACGGCCACGAAGTCCGACGCCAGCAGCGGCACTGTCGTCCTTCCGGCACTGGCCCTCGGCACGTACAAACTCTGCCTCTACGCGACCGCTGCCCCCGGTGGAGCGATCGCCGGGCACTCCACCACCACCGTGAGCGTCGTCCCGTTCGCCCCCGTGCCCGGTACCGGTCCGATCACCGGCGGAGACTTCACGCTGACGTCGACCGGCGCCTTCACGACCGCCACCGGCACGCTGGGCGTCACCTACACCGCGGCCGCCACGACGTGCCCGGACAAGTACACGCCCACCGCGCCAAGTACGACGATCCTCACCGGCACCGCCGTCAAGTCCGGCAACAATGCCGCCACGGTCACCGTGCCGAACACCTTGCTGGCCGGCGTGAACTACCAGGTCTGCGTCTACGGCGGCACCGTCGCCGCTTCGAGCTCGCTGCTGGTGCGGAGCACTGGCGCCATGACAGTGAAGCCGGCGATCAGCATCAGCCCGAGGAACGGCCCGGCGGCTACCGCATACACGTTGACGGCTTCAACGGCGACACCGGTCATCACCAATGCCTCGCCGGTGGCGCACATCACGAGCGGGTTCTGCCCGGCGACCTATAACGGTTCCTCGGTCGTCGACCCGTTTGTCGGCGTCGTTACCAAGATCTCGAACAGCAAGGTCGCCGTGGCTGTGCCGACCGGAGTCACGACGGCCAATCCGACCGCAGCCTTCAACGTCTGCGTCTACAACGGTACCGGCAACGCTCTGGTCGGCGCTCCGGCGACCCTGACCGTCGCACCGGCGCTCTCATTCAGCGGCGTCACTGTCAGTGTGAACGGCGGCACCGCCGCCGGCACGGGTGACGGCCCGGCCCAGGGCGGGTCCCTGGTGACGATCACCGGCATCTCCGGCCTCCCCACGCAGGACAGTGTCAACGCCGGAGCCACGCTGACGGCACGGTTCGGTAACAGCCCGCTCACCGGCCTCACGGTCTCGGGCTCGACTATCACCGGTACCACCAGCCCGCATGCCGCGGGCGCTGAGACACTCACCGTCACTACCGCGGCTGGCAGCGCCACCAGCGCATCCATCTTCACCTTCAGCTACGGCATCACCACGGCACCGAACACGGCGCTCTACGAGTCGGTCGTGACGCTGGACATCCTCGGGTCCGGGTTCGACCTGCTCGGCAGCGCCAGCGCGAAGGCGACGAACGCCGCTGTACCAGGTGCCGGTGTGGGCGTGTTCCTGGTCAACAACAGCTGGTACGGCACCGCCGAGGGTAATGACATCGTCGCAGCTGGGCTGGTGGCCCAGTGCGCGAACGTGATCAAGATCAGCGACGTCGAGCTCATCTGCACCCTTGACCTCGGGGAGTCGCTGGACGCCAGCGGCTTCCTCGACGTCGGCAATTCAGTTGCGCGAGGCGTCTACAACGTCGCCCTCGTCAACGACGCCAGCACCAGCACCGTCACGGTGGACTCGAACGTTTCCCGCATTTCGAGTTCTTCGGTCTTCACCGTGGCCGACTACTGATCGGTACGCCGCACCGCACGAGAAAGCGGCCCGGAGCTCACGCTCCGGGCCGCTTTCTCGTGCCCTAACCAAGCTTGGCCCACTCCCGAGCGATGATCGCCGCGCTCTCCTTCCTCGACGGCTTGCCGTCGCTGGACACCAGCACGGTCACCACGCTCTTGGTGGCCGAGGTGCGAAAGCACAGCAGCATGTTCGGCCGCACCGACGGCTTCACGTTGTTGCTGAAGCGGAAGGTCTGCGTGCAGGTGGCGTCGCCGACCGGCCGGCCCTTGTCGGCGGCCCAGAGCAGTTCTCGCTGCCCGGTGAGGTCGTGCTTCGCCGAGATGACGCGGAGCGACCCGTTCGGGCGCTTCTCGCTGCGCTCGCTGACCGGCCCGCTCGCGATTTTGACGTTCGGTGCCGCCGTGACGGGCCGCTTGATGTCGTAGCCGTCCCTCGCGGCGGCCCGCCGAGCCTCCTTGATCTTTTCATCGACAGTCAGGCTCCGGGACGGCGACGGCCTGGCCGGCTGCTCA
>DASRYP010000877.1:0-9055 GCA_035687165.1 Actinoplanes sp.
GAGATGACGCTGGTCATGGTCACCACCGAGAGCGAACAGGGCCAGATCGTCCGGGCACTTGCCGCAGGCGCGCACGAATACGTGATCAAGCCCTTCACTGAGGGCGCCATGATCGAAAAGCTGGCCCTGCTGGGCCTCGTCCCGACTGGAGCGGATTCATGAGCGTCGAAGTCGAGGTTAATGAGAACGACCTCGCCGAGATGGTAGAGCAGGTGTGGGAGTCGTACCTGGATCCCGAGGGCCTGAGCCCCCTGCTCCTGACATACGACGAGAATCAGTCTTCCGAGGTGCACTCCTCCGTCTCCATCAGTGGTTCCTGGACCGGGCACATTGTCTACGCGTCATCGTTCCCGGCGGCCCGTCGCGCCGCCGCCGCCTTCATGGCCGCGGAGCCGGACGAGGTGAGCGAGGAAGATCTCGCCGACGTACTGGGCGAACTCGCCAACATCGTCGGCGGGAACGTCAAGGCGATGCTGCCGGACGGCGCGTACCTCTCGCTGCCACAGGTGGTATTCGCCCCCGAGGCGACGGCGCGCTATCCCAACGCCCATCGGGTCAGTGGGGTCTATGGACTCTGGGACGGCGAGCCGGTGTCGATTTCCATGTGGCAAATCCGTGGTGACAACAACAAGGAGGGCGCGGAATGAAGATTCTCATCGCTGATGACAGCCGGGTGATGCGGCAGATAGTGGTCCGTACCCTGCGCCAGGCCGGTTTCGGTGACCACGTCCTGATCGAGGCGGCCAACGGCCGCGAGGCACTGGAAAAGACCAAGGCGGAGGACCCCGACCTGGTGCTCTCGGACTGGAATATGCCCGAGATGAACGGCATCGAATGCCTGCGGCAGCTCCGTGCCGCGGGCAACGACGTCAAGTTCGGCTTCGTGACGTCGGAGAGCACGCCGGAGATGAAGGAGCAGGCGGAAACGGCCGGCGCCCTGTTTTTCATCGTCAAGCCGTTCTCGGCTGAGCGATTCGACGAGGTCCTCGCTCCGATTTTGGGATGATTACGACATGTCCGACGTATCGGTTCTTCCTGGCATCCTGGCCGTTCGCAACCTCTTCGAGGATCTGCTCGGTCGGGAGGTGACCGTCAGTCCTGGTGAACCTCTCAGCGCAAGTGAGATCTCCACCGCGACGGTCGCGATTTTCACCGACCCCGCACAGAAGGTCTTCGCAGTCCTCGGCATGGGGTTGTCCCTGGCAGCCAACGCCGGCGCCGCGCTCGGCCTGCTCCCAGCCGGTGCTGCGGAGGACAGCATCGACGACAAACAGCTCTACCCGAACCTCGCCGAGAACGTCGGCGAGTTGTGCAACGTGCTGACCAGCCTGCTCAACCGGGAGGGCAGCCCGCATATCAAGCTCCACCAGGTGGTCTATCCCGGCGAACCGCTAGCCGGTGATGCTCGGGCCCACTTGATGGCGCTCGGCCGGCGGGTCGACCTGCTCGTCGAGGTCAACCGTTATGGCAAGGGAAAGTTCAGCATCTCGCTTGCGCCCTGATCGACGGGGCACGCACGTCGATGTAGGTCTGGATGGGGCTGCGGCCGCACGGTACGCAGGAGCGGGTCCGCCGAGGAGGCGGGCCCGCTCCTTTCGGTCGCTAAGCCATCTGTCGATCGGGTCGAAGGAGACTACGAGACTGCTGACCGACGGGAGTAAGTCATGACCTTGCCGACTTCCGGAGTTTCCGGTGCCAATCCCCTGGCGGCCGCCGCTGGTGCGGGGGCGGAGAAGAGCAAGTCCGTTGCCGACCGTGACACGTTCCTCAAGCTGCTGGTGGCCCAGTTGAAGTACCAGGACCCCAGCAAACCGGCCGATTCCACCCAGTTCCTGGCCCAGACTGCCCAGTTCACCCAGGTCGAGAAGCTTGAAGGCATCGCCGACATGCTCAAGGGCCAGCAGTTGATCACTGCCAGCTCGCTGGTCGGCAAGACCGTGGAGTACCTGGATCCCTCGGGTGCGAAGGCCACCGGCGTCATCTCGGCGGCCAAGCTCAATGGCGACAGCGAACCGATGCTCCGGATCGGGAGCACGGAAGTGCTGCTGTCCAAGGTCACCGAAGTCCAGGAAGCGAAGCCGTAATCCGCAAGCGCTGTATTCCTCAACCGTTAGGAACCATTCATGCTGCGTTCCCTGTACTCCGGCATCAGTGGCCTGCACGCCCACCAGCAGATGATGGACGTCACCGGCAACAACATCGCCAACGTCAACACCGTCGGCTTCAAGGCGAGCTCAGTCCAGTTCCAGGACACTCTCAGCCAGATGACCGCCGCGGCCGGCGCTCCCCAGAACGGCGGAGCCGGCACGAACCCGGCCCAGGTCGGCCTGGGTACGCGCAACGCCGGCATCACCTCGAACTTCAGCCAGGGATCGGCGCAGACGACCGGCAAGGCCGGCGACATGATGATCCAGGGCGACGGCTTCTTCATCAGCCGCCGCGGGAACGAGGAGCTGTACAGCCGGGCCGGCTCGTTCTTCTTCGACGCCAACGGCACGCTCGCGACGGCGACCGGCGAGCCCGTGCAAGGCTGGACCGCCGACGCGAACGGCGACGTGAACGCGGCCGCGAACCCGGGCGACATCAAGATGCCCCTGGGCAAGAGCCTCGCGCCGACGGTGACCAGCACCCTGGAGATGAAGGGCAACCTGACCTACGACCTGCCCGAGGGCGTCACCGACGTCACCAAGGTCCCGCCCATCGAGATCCCGTTCAAGGCGTTCGACAAGTTCGGCAACCCGTTGAACCTGTCGGCTCACTTCACCCGGGACACCGATCCCAGCACGGGAGATCCGCAGACCTACACCGTGACCTTGACGAAGTCGGGTCAGACCGCGCCGGTCATCGCGGCCGGCGCCAAGATGAGCTTCACCGGCGGCAAGCCGACCACAACCGATCCGCTGGTCTTCACCGGTGTCAACGGCGGCAGCGGCCTCGACCCCAACCTGGGCGTGGACATCACCGTCGACATCAAAGATCTGACCATGTTCCACGGCCTGTCCGAGGCGCGGGTCTCCGACTCGAACGGCAGCGCGGCCGGCACGCTGGCCTCCTTGACGTACACCGTGTCGGACACCGGGCAGATCATCGGCGCGTTCAGCAACGGCCAGAAGCGGGTGCTCGGCCAAGTAGCCCTGGCCACCTTCAAGAACGTCAACGGTCTGGAGAAGGTCGGCGACTCCCAGTGGCGTTCCACGGTCAACTCCGGGCTGGCTCAGGTCGGTACGGCGACCAGCGCCGGCCTCGGCCAGGTGATCAGCGGAGCTCTCGAGATGTCGAACGTCGACCTGGCCCAGGAGTTCACCAACCTGATCATCGCCCAGCGCGGCTTCCAGGCGAACTCCCGCGTCATCACGACCTCCGATGAGCTGCTCCAGGAGCTCGTCAGCATGAAACGCTAGTCGTTTTCGGTAGCCCGGCGGCGGCCGGGACGGGCGCATCCGCGTCCCGTCCCGGCCGCCGCCTGTTGAGCGAGATCTGCACCCGGACAGCCACCGGTTGGATCTCATCGGCACCCGGGATCGGGCCGAAACACATATCGAGGGCCACGGACAGCCCGCCCGCCCGGAACCACACGATGACCAAGAACGGATGTCAGTGATCCTCGTAACCCGAATCAACGGTGCCGTGTTCGCACTGAACCCGGACCTGATCGAGCGCGCGGACTGCACGCCCGACACGGTCATCACCCTGGTGGACGGCACCAAGTACGTCATTGCCGAGTCCGTGCCCGAGTTCATCGATTCAGTGCGCCACTACCGCGCTTCGTTGATCGCGCAAGCGAGTCGCCTCGAGGCCGAGCCCACCAACACCCACTCCTCCGCCACGTCGTCCGGGGACGACCACGACGCTAAGGTGCTCCCGCTGCACCGGAATGGACGCTGATGGACATCTCAACCATCGTCGGTGTGGTCGTCGGCCTCGCCATCGTCTTCACTGTTCAGATCCTCGAGGGCGGCTCGCCGGCCTCCATCATCCTGATCCCCTCGATGCTGCTGGTGTTCGGCGGCGCGTTCATGGCCGGCATGGCCGGCGGCGTGCTGAAGGACGCGACCGGTGCCGGCAAGACGCTCCAGAAGGCGTTTCTCGCCAAGGTGGTGCCGCCCACCATGCTGGTCAACGAGGTCGTCAAGCTGGCCGAGCGGGCCCGCCGCGAGGGCCTGCTGGCCCTCGAGGACGCGGTCAAGACCGTGGAGCACCCATTCCTCAAGCGTGGCCTGCAACTGGCGATCGACGGCACCGACCCGGACGAGTTGCACGACATCCTGCACGCCGAGATCGCTGCCAAGAAGAAGGCCGACAAGGCCGGCGCCAAGCTCTTCGAGAACATGGGCGGATACGCCCCGACGATCGGCATCATCGGTACGGTCATGGGCCTGGTGCACGTGCTCGAGAACCTGAACAAGCCGGAGTCGCTCGGCCACTCGATCTCCGCCGCGTTCGTCGCGACCCTCTGGGGCGTACTCAGCGCCAACCTCGTCTGGCTGCCCATCGCGTCACGTCTCAACCGGCTCAGCGCCGTCGAGGCCGATGAGATGGAGCTGGTCGTCGACGGTGTCCTCGCGATCCAGTCCGGCTCGAACCCGCGTCTGGTCGCCCAGAAGCTGCGCAGCCTCCTTCCGCCGGAAGAGGCCAAGAAGGCCGAAGCGGCGTCCACCAAGAAGGCGGCGTAACCGATGAGCAGTGGCGGCGGTAAGCGCAAACAGCGCCACGAGGAGCACGAGGAGCACGTCAATCACGAGCGCTGGCTCGTGTCGTACGCCGACATGCTCACCCTGCTGTTCGTTCTCTTTGTGGTCCTGTACTCCATGAGTGACGTCAACATGAAGAAGTTCGCCGAGCTGGCGAGCGGTCTGTCGTCCGGGTTCGGCGCGCAGAGCGCGGCGTTCCAGGGCCAGGCGGCGCCGCTGGAGGGCGCCGGCAACAGCGCCGAGATCGTGCGGATCGACCCGGGCGCCAACCCGGGTGACGGTAAGGCCGGCTCGTCGAGTCTGAATGCGAAGCAGCAGGAAGCGGTCAAGGCCGCGATGGCCGCCGAGAGCCGGAAGGAGGCTTCGAAAGACGCCGCGGCCGCGGCGAAGGAGGCCGAGAAGCTCAAGAAGGTCGAGAACAAGATCGCCGACGCCCTGGCCGGGCAGAAGTTGCTCGGCTCGGTCAAGTTCATGATCGACCGGCGCGGCCTCGTGGTCACCGTCGTGACCAACGAGGTGGTCTTCGCGGGCAACCGGGCCGACCTGCAGCCGGGGGGCCAGAAGATCCTGGACGCGATCGCCCCGACGCTGGCCAAGCTGCCGAACAACGTCGAGGTCGACGGCAACACCAACCAGCTCAAGGCCAAGACGTCGTTCTACCCGAGCGGCTGGGAACTCTCCGCGGCGCGGGCGTCGACCACGGTGCGCTACCTGACCGGCCACGGCCTCGCCAAGGGCCGGATGAGCGCCGTCGGGTACTCCGACACCAAGCCGCTGATCAACCCGGCCGACCCTCGGTCGATCACCATGAACCGCCGCGTGGACATCGTCGTTCTCACCACGCTGACGCCCAACCAGGCGGCGCTGCTGCCGGCCGCGGCCGGTTCGGACAACAAGTTGCACCAAGGTCAGACCACGGTCGAAACCAAGGCCGCTCAACCGGCCGGAACTACTACCGATACCAATACCGAGCAGGGAACCAACAGCAATACCCCGACGCACGGCTGAGAGGAGCTTTCGATGAGCAAGGACGAGACGACCACCACCGCGGCCGACGCCCCGAAGAAGTCCAAGAAGAAGTTGATGATCATCGTGGCGGCCGCAGTCGTGCTGCTGGGTGGCGGTGGCGGCGGCGCGTTCTTCATGCTGAAGGGCGACAGCGCCGAGGCCGCGCCCGTGAAGGGCACCGTAGTCGCTCTCGCCGAGGCGATGACGATCAACCTGGCCGACGGCCACTACCTCAAGCTCGGGTTCTCGCTCCAGCAGACCGCGGACGCGGCCGAGGACGTGGACACCAGCGAGGCGCGCGAGCTGGCGATCGACGAGTACACCGGCAAGACCATCGCCGAGCTCTCGAGCGAGAAGAGCCGCGGGGAGATCAAGAGCGACCTGACCGCCAAGGTCGTGAAGGCCTACACCGAGGACGGTGTCGCGATGGTGATGGACGTCTACTACACGTCCTTCGTCACCCAGTAATCGAACAGCAGGACGACCGCGGCGGGGCGGGTTCACTTCGGTGAACCTGCCCCGCCGTCGGTAACCGGATGAAAACGTCCCTCCCGCTCAGCCGCTCCGGAAACGAGCCGATGGGGACAGCGTGACCAACGCCGCACGGACCCCGGGCCGGATGTCGCGCCGCGGACATGGCGGAGGGCCGGCGCCGTACGACTTCCGCAAGCCGATCAAGCTCTCCCGGGAGCACATCCGCACCCTGCAGATCGCCTTCGAGGCGTACGCGCGAAGCTGCGGGACCCTCCTCACGACGAGGCTTCGATCGGTCAGCAACGTCACGCTCGCCGCGATCGAGCAGCTCAACTACGACGAGTACGTCGCGTCCCTGAACAACCCCACGGTGATCGCCGTGGTGCTCCTCGACCCGCTACCCGGCTCGGCCCTGATGGAGATCTCCTCGTCGGCCGCGATGACCGCTATTGATCACATGCTCGGCGGCCCCGGCGGCCCCCAGCCCGAGCGACCGCTGACCGAGGTCGAGATGCCCCTGCTGCGCGGGTTGCTCGAGCGAATGCTCGGTGAGCTCCGGTACGGCTTCGAGACGCTGGTCGACCTGCACCCGAAGCTCAAGGAGATCGAGTACAACGCGCAGTTCCTCCGCGCCCACCAGCCGGGCGACGCCTGCGTGGTCGCCTCGTTCGACCTGAAGATCGGTGCCGAGGAGACGCAGACCAGCATCTGCCTGCCGTTCAACATGATCCTCCCGGTGCTGTCGAAGAACGACGCGGTGGTGCTCAGCGACGCTGAGCGAACCGCCAAGGCGATTGCCCAGCGCAACCTCACGGCTGGACTTTCGTTGGCTCCGCTCGACGTCGCGGTCCGATTCCAGCCCATTCGCATGCGGACCGATGACATCGTGGACCTGAGGCCAGGCGATGTCGTCCCGCTCGGTCACCCGACCAGTCAGCCGCTCGAGGTGACTGTCAACGAGACCGTTTTCGCCCATGCAGTTCCCGGAAATCAGGGCGCTCGGCTCGCCTGCCTCGTCGTGCCCGCCCCCAAGGAGTCAACGCCCAAGGAGTCTGGTCGCCCATGACCGCGCCCACTATCACCGCGCCGCAGCTGGCGCTTGCCCGTAACGCGGCCGAAGCCGCGCTGGGCGTCCTGCCCACCAGCCGCCCCCTGGCTGTTGGCGATCCGGTCGCCGCGACCTCGGACGCCCTGACCGAGGGACAGGCGGTCACCGCCCGGTTCAGCGGCGCGGCCTCCGGCGAGGTGGTCGTGGTGGTCGGGCAGGACCTGGCGGACGCCCTCAAGGAGAGCCCGCTCGGCGAGCTCGACCTGACCGCCGCTGTGCGGCCGGCGCTGGAGGCCGCGGCCCGGGTCTTCGGCCCGGTCGTGCTCGACCCGGGCGTCGTCATGGAGCCGCAAGTGGCGCTCAGCGCGCTGGCCGCCAAGGATGACGCGGTCGCGGTGCCGCTGGTCGAGGGCAATGCGGTTCGAGCCGTACTCGCCCTGGCCCTGAGCCCGTGGCCAAGCGACGGACCCGATCCGGGTGGCAACGTCGCTCGCCGTGACACGGGAGGGGCGCCGACGGCGCGGCCGCGCGGTGGCCTGGACATGCTCCACGACGTCGAGATGGAGGTCTCGGCCGAGCTCGGTCGCACCAGGATGAGCGTGCGGGAACTGCTCTCGCTCACCCCGGGCGCGATCGTCGAGCTGGACCGGGCCGCGGGCAGCCCGGCCGATCTGCTCGTCAACGGCCGGCTGATCGCCCGCGGCGAGGTCGTCGTGGTCGACGAGAACTTCGGCATCCGGGTCACCGAGATCGTTGCCCCCGGCGCCGAGCGGGAGTAACGGCCTTGTTCGAGCTCGTCCTGAGGATCGGCTTCTCGCTCCTCATCATCCTCGGGATGATGTGGGGTCTGGCGAGGCTCGTGCGCCGCCCGCTGACCGGGCGCGGACACGGACCGCTGGTCGTACTCGATCGGCAGCAGCTCTCCCGGGGCGCGGCGGTGACCGTGGTCAAGGTGGCCGACCGGGCGATGATCCTCGGGGTCACCGACCAGCAGGTGAGCCTGTTGGGCGAGACCGAGATCGAGTTCTTCGAGCACCACCCGGTCGAGCACCGCGATCACGTGGACCTGGACGAGGACCTGCCGGGCGGACCGGCCGACCTGCCCAGCCGGCATCCCGCGGCGCACCAGCCCGGTCGGCTCGAGGGGTCGCTGCTCTCCCCCCGCACCTGGCGTTCGGCGATGGATTTTCTCCGCGATCGGACCAGTCACCGATGATCAAGCGCGCGCTCTATCTGCTGCTGACGAGCCTCGGCTTCGCGCTCGTGCTGCTGCCGGGACCGGCAGCGGCCGATCCGGGCCGCGCGCCCACGGCACCGGAGCGCGCGCCCGCGACCGTCGTCGTCGGCCTGCCCGAGCGGGCGCCGGTACCCTCGCCGCCGGCCCGGCCGACCCGCCCCAACATCAACGTCAACATCAACGGCACCAACCCGGACGGCAGCCGACCGGCCACGTCGCTGATCATCATGCTCGGCTTGACCGTCCTGTCGATCGCGCCGGCGGTGCTGCTGCTCTGCTCGTGCTTCACGAAGATCTTCATGGTTCTCGGCATCACCCGCAACGCGCTCGGTCTGACCAGCATGCCTCCCAACCAGGTGCTCGCCGGCCTGGCCCTCTTCATCAGCCTCTTCATCATGGGGCCGACCATCTCCGCCATGAACGAGCAGGGTGTGCAGCCCTACCTCAAGGGGGTCAAGACCCAGTCGCAAGCCTTCGACGACGGGGTCAAGCCGTTGCGCGACTTCATGTGGAAGACCACGCGCGACGACGAGGTCGAACTGATGATCAAGCTCTCCGGGGAGGAGCGGCCCCGGAACCGCGACGACGTCGCGCTCA
>DASRYP010000878.1:0-15198 GCA_035687165.1 Actinoplanes sp.
AGGACGGCCTCCTCGCCGTCGCCCAGCACGGCGGCGTCGATGAAGTCGGCGATCGGCTCCGGGTTGAAACTGGCGTGACCGCCGGCCAGCACGATCGGGTCGTCGATGCCGCGGTCGGCGCTGTTCAGCGGGATGCCGGCGAGGTCGAGGGCGGAGAGCATGTTGGTGTAGCCGAGCTCGGTGGCGAACGACAGTCCGAGGACGTCGAAGGCCTTGACCGGACGGTGCGCGTCGACGGTGAACTGCGGGACGCCGTTCTCCTTCATCAGCGCCTCGAGGTCGGGCCAGACCGCGTACGTGCGCTCGGCCAGGACATCGTCCTGCTCGTTGAGCACCTCGTACAGAATCTGCACACCCTGGTTGGGCAGGCCCACCTCGTACGCGTCCGGATACATCAGCGCCCATCGGACCGTGGTCGCGTCCCAGTCCTTGACGACGGCGCCGAGCTCGCCACCCACGTACTGGATCGGCTTACTGACCCGAGGCAGCAGCTGCTCGAGCTGCGGGAAGACGGAAGACACGCTCATGGGCATCCAGCCTACGCGGGTTACCCCTTGAGTTCTGCCGCGGCCCGGTCGAGGTCGGTGGCGAGGACGTCCTCACGGAACGCGCAGAGCTGAAGGGTCATCCGGGCCGCGCCGGTCTCGCCGACCACCAGCCGGGCCGGCTTGCCATGCTTGTCAAGATCACCGATCAAGGCATCGAGCAGGCGTACTCCGGCGCTGTCGAGGAACGAGACGGTGGTGAGGTCGATGAGCACCTTGGCGGCCGACTCGATCCGCTCGACGATCGCCCGGCCGATCTCGGGCGCGTTCGCCAGGTCGATCTCCCCGGTCAGCGAGACGACCTCGGCGTCACCGAGCGTGGAAAAAGTGACCCAGCGCTCCAGCCGGTCCATCGGCACCAGCCGCCCACCACGGGTGAATTTCGTCACTGCAAACTCCTGAGCATGCACGGTCATGCCGCCGCCGCCCACCGAGCGCGCCGCATGGTCACTGTCGTCCCGTCGGTACGGTCGAAAAGTACCTGGTCCATCGACTCGCGAATGAGTTGCAGGCCGCGGCCGTGCGCCACGTCGCTCAGCCCGCCGCGCCAGGTGCCCTGGTCGGTCACCCGCACCTCGACCGTGTCGTCGGTCAGCGTAGCGACCACGTCGATCATGCCGAACGGGTCGTTCCGGTAACCGTGCTCGATCGCGTTGGTCACCGCCTCGGAGCAGGCCAGCAGCACCGCGTTCCGGCAGTCGGGCTCGACCTCGTGCGCCACCAGCCAGCCGCGCAGGTCGGCGCGGAGCAGGGCGATCTGCATGCGGTCGGCGCCGATGGTGCGCTCGATGCGCTCCTCGGTGCCCAGCGTCAGGCAGAGCATGCAGACGTCGTCGGGGTGGTCGCGCCCGACCATCGTGTCGGCGATGTCGGCCGCCAGCCCCGGCAACGGCGCGTCCCGGCGTCTCGCGTACTCGCGGGCGAGCAGCTCGAAGCCCTTGTCGATCGGCCGGGTGCGGCGCTCGATCAGACCGTCGGTGTAGAGCAGCAGGCGGCTGCCGGCGGGCACCCGACGACGCTGTTCCGTGCGCACCCGGTTGCCGGCCCTCGAGCCGAGCGCCGCCGAGCGGGCCTGGAGCAGGAATTCCGGTGAGCCGACCGGTTCCTGCAGCAGCGGCGGCAGGTGACCGGCGCACGAGTACGCCACCTCGCCGGCGGCCAGGTCGATCTCGACGTAGGCCACGGTCGCCATGCGCGCCGACTCGACCCGGTCGACGAACCTGTCCAGCCCCTCGACCAGCTGGGCCGGACCGCCCTCGTTGGAAGCGAGCGCCCGCACCGCGCTGCGGAGCTGGCCCATCGTGGTGGCCGCCTCGATGCCCCGGCCCACCACGTCGCCGACCACGACGGCGAGCTTGTCCTTGGTGATGAGGAAGGCATCGAACCAGTCGCCGCCGACCTCCAGATCCTGGGTGGCGGACCGGTAGTAGGTCTCGATCGCGAACCGGCTGTCGCCGCCGGGCAGGTCGCCGGCGAGCAGGCTGCGCTGCAACGTGCTGGCGATCTGGCGTTCCTGCTCGTAGAGGCGGGCGTTTTCGAGCGCGAGCCCGACGCGGTCGGCCAACTCGGTCAGGAACACCCGCTCGGCCGCGACGCCCCGCCGGTCGGGCGTCATCCGCAGGGCCAGCGTGCCGAGCACCAGGCCCCGGGCCGTCAGCGGAAGCACCGAGCAGTCGAACTCGTCACCGTCGGCGGCGAAGATCGGCTCGCCCGTGGCGGCCACCTTGTCCAACCGGCGGGTCATCAGCTCCTCGTCGGGCCGCGGACCGCCGCCGTCCTCCACCAGCGGGGCGTGGCCCACGTGCAGCCGTACCTCGGCCCAGCCGGCGATCTCGGCGACCACCCGATCGATCACGCGACGGGTGCGCGGCAGCAGCCAGTGCACCTCGTCGAGGGCACGCGTCGTCCCGACCAGGAAGGTCGCCCGTTCCTCGCGGCGGCGGACGTCGTCGTAGAGCCGGGCCCGGTCGAGCGCCTGACCGGCCTGCTGACCGAGGAGGCGGACGACCAGCAGCTCGCCGTCGGTGAGCCGGCGCTCGCCCTTGAAGCTGAACGCCAGCACGCCGAGCGTGTCGACGCCGGCTTGCTCGTCGGACGGGCCGGTGGTCAGGGGCAGCAGCACCACCGTGTTGCGGCCCGAGCGGCGCATGCTGTCGACCAGGTCGGGGAAGTGCTCCCGGGCCTCGCCGATCGAGCCGACCAGGTGCAGGTCGCCGCGCTCGGCCACCCGCGCGACGGCCCGGTCGGAGGTGCGCGGCATGTCGTCCCAGTTGCCGGTGGTCGGGTCGGTCGAGACCACCGCGTAGATCACGGCGCGCTCGTCGTCGATCAGATAGACGCTGCTGCTCGCCGCGCCGAAGGCCGACTCGGGGGCGCGGACGACGGCCTCGGCCACCTCGGCCTCGGTCGGCGCGGCGGACAGATCGGCCACGATCTGCTGGAGCATGCGGACCCGGCGCTCCGAGGCCTCGGCGGTCTGGCGGGCGTGCAGCAACTCCTTCTCGTACTGCCGGCGGTCGGTGGCGTTGAAGACCATCGTGCGGATCGCCCGGGGCTGTCCGGTCTCACCGCGGCCCAGCACCGAGTTGACCAGGGTGGGTAGCTGCCGGCCGTCGGAGCAGACCACCTCGAACGCCAGCTCGCGCACCTCGTCCTGCATGCGCAGCAACGGGGCATAGTGGGTCTCGTGGTAGATCTGCCCGCCGGGGGTGAGCAGGTCACGGAACCGGCGGTGCCCGATCAGCTCGCCGCGCGTATATCCCGTCCAGGTCAGGAAGGTCTGGTTGACCCGGACGATCGTGCCGTCGGGAAGCGTGGTCAGGTACCCGCACGGGGCATGCTCGTACAGATCGTCGGGATCTTCGTCCCAGGGCGGTCGCAGTTCATGCGTCACGTCCGGCCCACCAGAGTCACTCACGGTCCGCCGCTTCTAAAGCCACGCCTTCATGGCGTCGATGGTCTCTTCGGGGGCACTCAGGTTGGGGCAGTGCCCCGTCGCGTTCAGGTGGACAAGAGTGCTCCCGGCAGTGTGCCGGTGAACGTAGTCCCCGACGACGGCCGGCGCGATCACATCGTCCGAGCACTGGAGGATCAGGGCGGGTGTCCGCAGTTTGCGAAGATCGTCGCGGTTATCGGAAAGGAACGTGACGCGCGCGAACTTCTTGGCGATCTCGGGGTCGGTACGGCAGAAGCTGTTGGTCAGCTCGGCGCCCAGCTCGGGCCGCTCGGGATTACCCATGATCACCGGGGCCATCGCGCTCGACCAGCCGAGATAGTTGCTGTCGAGCGCGTCGATCAGCGACTCGATGTCGGACTTGGCGAAACCGCCGACGTAGCCGTCGTCGGGCTCGTTGAGGTAACGCGGCGAGGGGCCGACGAGTACCAGGCGGGCGAAGCGCTCCGGTTCCTTGATCGCGGCGAGCACGCCGATCATGGCGCTGACCGAGTGGCCGACGAAGACGACCTCCCACAGATCCCGCTCGTGCAGGATCTCGAGGATGTCGTCGGCGTAGCCCTCGAGGGTGGAGTGGCGTTCGTCGTCATAGGCCGACAGGTCGGACTTGCCGTTGCCGACGTGGTCGAAAAGGACGAGCCGATGAGAGTCCGCGAAGGCGGGAGCGACGAGGCGCCACATGTTCTGGTCGCAGCCATAGCCGTGGGCGAACACCATCGGCCGGCCGGCGGGATTTCCGGTAACAGTGACGGCATTTCTCTGTGTCGTTCTCATGTCCCGGTAACCATACGGCTCCAGAGCGTCTTGCACACCGCCCCGGTTGTCCGGCATTTGCATCCAGGTTTCACCCCTCGGTCGGCGGCGCGGGTGGCGCACCGTCTCTAACCTGGGAGTCGACCGCCTCGCCGGGATCTTGCCCGGCAGTGAAGGAGATCGACGGATGGCCGACCCGCAGCCGGAGGAATCTCAGCCGGCGGCCGGAGTGCCCGACCCGACCCGGCTCGACCACGGCTCGGAACCCTCCACCGTGGACGCGCCGGCGCGCTGGCACGGCACGGCCGCCGTGCCCCCGCCGTCCCCGAAGAAGCAGTGGTGGCGCCGCGACGGCGACCCGGAGCACGACGAGCCGACCCCCGCCGATCCGTGGGCGGCCACCCCGCCGGTCGACCCGTGGGCCGACCAGGACACCTCGTGGGACGAGTTCCCGTTCACGGCTGAGGCGGCCCCGCCGATGCCCCCGACCCGCATCGAGGCGCCGGCCCCGACGAAGGTCGAGCCCCCGGCCCCCGCAGCGGCGAAGCCGGTGGCCCACCCACCGGAGCCGGCGAAACCGTCCAAACCACCTGAACCGCCCAAGCCGTCCAGGAAGGACCGCAAACGGCTCAAGAATTCCGCCGCACCGCCGGACAACCGCCTGCCCGCCCTGGCCAGGCCGCCGAGTCCGGCGATCCAGGGCCCCCCGCTCCCGGCCCCGCCGCCGTGGGCTCCCCGCCCCGCCGTCCGCCCGCTGCCGCCGCCCCGCCGCAAGCGCCGCTGGGGTCGCCGGCTCGCGCTGCTGAGCCTGCTCGGGGTCGTCTGCTGCTGCGGCATCCCGTTTGCCGCTCTCCAGTTCCCCGGCACGAACCAGTTCCCCGTCACCGCTGTACTCCCGCAGTCGTTCGCCGATCTTGAATTGCGCGACACCGAGGACACCGGGCCGAACGGCTTCGCGGGCGTTTATCGCGACAACCGCGGCAAGCGCGTCACCGTCATCGGCGAGACCGGCTTCCGGCTCACCCCGGGCGCCGACGTGCGGGCCCGACTCGATCAGGCCGGCGTCGACTACGACCTGTCCGACGTGCAGACCTTCGAACTGGGCGAGAACGGCGCCCATGAGCGCTGCGGCGTGGGCCGCGACGGGAGCGCCTCGATCGTCGTCTGCGCCTGGGCCGACCATGGCAGCCTCGCCACTGTGCTGCTCACTCGCCGCTCGGTCGCCGACAGCGCCGACCTGGTCGCCCGCCTGCGGGCCGAGGTCCTGACCCGCGGCTGACCGGCGCGCGGCGTCGAGGCGCTGGTCGAGCCGGAGGAGGCGCGACCGCGCCCTAGTGGGCGGGCGGCTTGGCCGGAGCGTACCGAGGGACGTATTCCTGCCCGGTGAGTTTCTGGATCTCACCCATCACCTCGTCGGTGAGGGCGCGCAGCGCGGTGCGGTCGTCGGCGCGGCCGACAGTCGGGATCGGCTCGCCGAACTTGATGGTGACGAGGTTGCGGCCCGGCTTGGGGTAGGGCTGGCCGATCGGCTGGACCTTCTCGGTGCCGAGCATGCCGACCGGGACGATCGGGACGCCCGCGGCGACCGCGAGCCGGGCGACGCCGGTGCGGCCGCGGTAGAGCCGGCCGTCGGGCGAACGGGTCCCCTCGGGGTAGAGCGCGATCGCGTCACCGCTCTTGAGCACCGGGATGGCGCCGTCGAAAGCGGTGAGCGCCGCCCGGCCACCGCCCCGCTCCACCCGGATGGCGCCCAGGCCCTCCATCAGGGTGCGGTTGAACCAGCCCTTGACGCCCTTGCCGTTGAAGTACTCGGATTTCGCCCAGAAGGCCAGGTGACGAGGCACCACCGCGCCCAGGAAGAGTTCGTCGGCGACGGAGAGGTGGTTGCCGGCGAAGATCACGCCGCCTGTCCGAGGGATGTGCTCGAGGCCCTCGAGACGCGGACGCCAGCCGAGCAGCATCGCGTTGCCGACGGTGAACTTGCCGATCGTGTAGAGCAGCGGCAACGGGGTTCCTCCGGGACGGGCGAGCGCAGACAAGTGGGGAGCGCGGTCAGGTTATCGGACGGATACCCGGAAGTCCCTGCCGATCACACCGACCGGCCCGGACATTCACCACAGATGCGTGTAATGTCCGAGCCGGTGGAGAGTTTTACCCGGCCTTCGAGACCTGAACTGTTACCTGATCTCCGTCGCCGACCTCGCCGGCGAAACCGTCGGCGCCGGTATCCACCAAGGTCACCGAGGTCGCCAGCGTCTCGCCGCCGACGAAGTCGCGGTGCGTCTCGATCGCCGCCCGCACCGGTTCCGAGGCCGCGACGACCAGCGCGATCCGGTCCGAGACGTCCAGGTCGGCAGCGCGGCGGGCCTGCTGCACCACCCGGATCACGTCGCGGGCCAGGCCCTCGGCCGCGAGCTCCGGGGTGACCGCCGTGTCCAGCACGACGACGCCCGTGCCGGCCGGCAGCGGCGCCGAGTTCTCGACGTCCGCGGCGACCAGTTTGAGCTCGAACTCGCCCTCCTGAAGGGTGACGCCCGCAGCGACCGGCACGCCGTCCACGAGCTCCCAGTCGCCGGCCTTGACCGCCTTGATGACCTGCTGCACCTGCTTGCCGAGCCGGGGGCCGAGGGCCCGCGGGACGACGGTGAGGACCTGCTCGCAGTAGGCCGCCACGTCGTCGGTGAAGACGACGTCCTTGACGTTGACCTCGTCGGCGACCAGGTCGGCCAGGCTCGCCAGGGCCGCCGCGTCCGCGGTGGCGACGGTGAGCCGGGCCAGCGGCAGCCGCACCCGCAGGGCGCGGGCCTTGCGCAGCGACAGCGCGGCCGAGGCCACGTCCCGGATCGCGTCCATCGACGCGACCAGGTCGCGGTCGGCCGGGAACCCGTCGGCCGAGGGCCAGTCGGTCAGGTGTACCGAGCGGCCGCCGGTCAGGCCCCGCCAGATCTCCTCGGCGGTCAGCGGGGCGAGCGGCGCCACCACCCGGCAGACCGTCTCGAGCACGGTCGCGAGGGTGTCGAAGGCGTCCGCGTCACCGGCCCAGAACCGGTCCCGCGAACGACGTACATACCAGTTGGTGAGCGCGTCGAGGTATGACCGAACGCTGGCCGCCGCGCCCGAGATGTCGTACTCGTCCATCTGCCGTTGAACGTCGCCGACCAACTCGCCGGTCTTGGCCAGGACGTAGCGGTCCAGCAGGTCCTTCGAGTCGGTGCGCAGGGTCGCCTCGTGACCGGAGGCGTTCGCGTAGAGGCTGAAGAAGTACCAGACGTTCCAGAGCGGCAGCAGCACCTGACGGACCGAGTCTCGGATGGCCACCTCGGTGACCGGCATGTCCCCGCCCCGCAGCACCGGCGAGGACATCAGCATCCAGCGCATCGCGTCCGACCCGTACGAGTCGAAGATCTGGTAGACGTCGGGGTAGTTGCGCAGCGACTTGGACATCTTGCGGCCGTCCTCGCCGAGCAGGATGCCGTGGCTCAGGCAGTTGCGGAACGCGGGCCGGTCGAAGAGCGCGGTGGCCAGCACGTGCATCGTGTAGAACCACCCGCGCGTCTGACCGATGTACTCGACGATGAAGTCGCCCGGGTAGTGGTGCTCGAACCAGTCCTTGTTCTCGAACGGGTAGTGCACCTGGGCGAACGGCATCGACCCCGACTCGAACCAGCAGTCCAGCACCTCGGGAACCCGACGCATGGTCGACTGCCCGGTCGGGTCATCCGGGTTGGGGCGCGTCAGGTCGTCGACGTACGGCCGGTGCAGATCGGTCACGGCCACACCGAAGTCCCGCTGCAGCTCCGCGAACGAGCCGTAGACGTCGACCCGCGGATACTGCGGATCGTCCGACTTCCAGACCGGGATCGGCGAACCCCAGAACCGGTTCCGCGAGATCGACCAGTCGCGGGCGTTGGCCAGCCACTTGCCGAACGAGCCGTCCTTGATGTGGGCCGGCGTCCAGGTGATCTCCTGGTTCAGCTCGACCATCCGGTCACGGAACTTCGTCACGGCCACGAACCACGACGACACCGCCTTGTAGACCAGCGGGGTGTCGCAACGCCAGCAGTGCGGGTACGAGTGCGTGTAGCCCTCGTGCCGCAGCACCACGCCGCGGCTCTTCAAGGCGGCGATGATCGGCTTGTTGGCCTCGAAGACCTGTATTCCCTGCCAGTCCGGCACGAGTGAGGTGAAACGGGTGTGGTCGTCGACGGTCACCACGGTCGGGATGCCGGCCGCGTTGCAGACGTTCTGGTCGTCCTCGCCGAAGGCGGGCGCCTGGTGCACGACCCCGGTGCCGTCCTCGTCGGTGACGTAGTCGGCCGCCAGGACCTGGAACGCGTTCGGCCCACCGGCCTCGACGAGATAATCGAAGAGCGGCTCGTAACGGCGGCCGGCCAGCTCACTGCCGAGCACCGTGCCGACCTGCTCGAAGCCTTCCAATTCCTTCGCGTACGCCGCGACGCGCGAGGCGCCGAGGATCAGTTTCTCGCCGTCCCTCTCGAGGATCGCGTACTCGATCCGCGGTCCGACGGCGAGCGCCAGGTTGGACGGCAGGGTCCACGGCGTCGTCGTCCAGACCGCGATCTTCTCGCCGGTCTCGAGCTTGAACGTGACGGTCAGCGCGGGGTCGGTGCGGTCGCGGTAGACGTCGTCCATCCGCGTCTCGGTGTTGGAGAGCGGCGTCTCGCACCGGAAGCAGTACGCGAGGACTCGGAAACCCTCGTAGACCAGGCCCTTCTCGTGCAATGTCCGGAACGCCCACATGACCGACTCCATGTAACTGGGGTCGAGGGTCTTGTAGTCGTCCGCGAAGTCGACCCACCGGGCCTGGCGCGTGACATAGCGCTCCCAGTCCTTGGTGTAGGCGAGCACCGACGTCCGGCAGGCCTCGTTGAACTTGTCGATGCCCAGCTCGACGATCTGTGCCTTGGCGGTGATGCCGAGCTGCTTCTCGGCCTCGACCTCGGCGGGCAGCCCGTGCGTGTCCCAGCCGAAGCGGCGCTCCACGTGCTTGCCGCGCATCGTCTGGTAGCGCGGGACCAGGTCCTTCACGTAGCCGGTGAACAGGTGCCCGTAATGCGGCAACCCGTTGGCGAACGGCGGGCCGTCGTAGAAGACGTACTCGTTGGCGCCGTCCTGACCGGCCGGCCGCTGCTCGACGGAGGCCTCGAAGGTCTTGTCGGCCGCCCAATGATCGAGCACAGCCCGCTCGACGGCGGGCAGATCAGGGCTGGCCGGCACGCTCGCGGCATCAGTGTGCTTGGGATAGGCCATCGTCGGTGGTTCCCCTCATCGCAGTCGTCTCATAGCAGTCGTCGTCAGACTGCGAGGACGAGCGCTTCGGCCCGCGGTACCACCTCGCTTGACGGATCACGAAACCCGCCCGCTCATTCAACGGCTGCCGCACGTGCCGAAATCGCCCGGTTCTACTGAGACCGCGAGGTCCGTTCTTCCGGAGGCTCCCCGGTGATGCCCGGTTCATCGCCTGCGCCTCCACAACGATACCGGCCGCCGGACGGCATCGCTCGACGCGCTCGGGATCCGCGCTAGATCGCCAGGTTCGGGAACCAGAGGGCGAGCTCACGCTTCGCACTCTCCGGCGAATCGGACGCGTGCACCAGATTCTCACGGTTGGAGAGGGAGAAGTCGCCCCGGATCGTGCCGGCGGCCGCCTTGCGGCCGTCGGTCGAGCCGATCATCGTGCGGACGACCTCGATCACCTCGTCACCGGAGAGCACCAGCGCGGCCAGCGGACCCGAGGTCATGAACTGCTTGAGCGGCGGGTAGAACGCCTTCTCGACGTGGTCGGCGTAGTGCTGGTCAGCCAGCGCCGCATCCATCGTGCGCAGCTCGAGAGCCTCGATCACCAGCCCCTTGCGCTCGAACCGGGCGAGAACCTCGCCGAGCAGTCCGCGACGGACCGCATCGGGCTTGACGAGCACGAGCGAACGCTCGGTGGGGCTGGACACGGGTATTCCTCCAGTACAGGTGCGTGAAAGGCGCCGACACGCGCGAGGTTCAGCCTATCGGTACCGCGAACAGGGCAAGCGTCAACGCCGGGACCACCGCACTTTCGCTCGGACGGAGGCGGGCAATAACCTGAGCGGGAACGAGCGGGAGGTCCACATTGGCAAACCAGACCGGACGTCCGATCGCACCGGCACGGAAGCTGGTCGCGGCGGTCGCGGGCACGATCGCGGTCTTCGTGGTCGCGCTGGGTTTCGGCATGTCCAACCTGGGTGTGGTCATCTTCGGCGTCGTCCTGCTCGCCTTGGCGATCGCGCTGGGCATGGTCAACGTGGTGCGCCGCGGGGCCAGGGCCTGGGTGAGCGGCACGGCCGAGGTCCGAGCGATCACGCCACGCCCGATGACCACGTCGGTCTACGCCCGGGCCCGCATCCAGGCGGTGATCGTCGCCCCCGGCCTGCCGACCAGCGAGGTGGAGATCAACGAATCCCGCATCCCGCTGGTGAAGTGGCCCGAGCCCGGCGACACCCTGCCGATCACGGTCGACGTCGACGACATGCGCCGAGTCAAAATCAACTGGGACGACGCGTCGCCGCACGAGCGAGGCGCCGACCCGCCGCCGCCCCCCGACTTCGACGAGAACCCGGACGCCGATCTCGACGCTGACATCGACGCCGACCTGCTCGGCGACGTGGAACCGCCGCCGTGGACCAGCCGCGACCGCTCCTGGGGCCGAGGCCCCGACGAGCCCGCGCCTCCGCCGCCGCCCGGCAGCTCTCCGCCACCGGCTGTCCCGCCGCCCGGCGCCACGGCCTCCACGGGCCTCGACTCGGAGGAATACGCCGAAAGCCCGGTCGTGGTCCGCGACACTCCCGCCGGTCCGGTAGTGGAGGGCGAGTTCGTCGACCACGACGAGAAGCCCTCGACCCTCCCTCGCCGAGCCTCGGCCACCGAAGACACCGCTTCCGCCGATCCCGCCTCCGAGGACTCTGCCTCCGAAAGCTCTGCCTCCGAAAACTCTGCCGACGCTCCCGGTGCTACATACTCCGGACCTGGTGCCGACCGTGTTGGTGCCGACCGTGTTGGTGCCGCCGGCGCGGCGGCGGCGCACGCGGCCGGCCGCCGACCCAGCCCGCGTCCTCGCGGTGGCACCCCGACCGCCACGGCCGAGCCGACCACGGGGTACGCCTCGTCAGGCCTTCCGTCGCAGCGTGAGTCCCCCCTCGACGACGCGTTCACCGACCTCCCCCTGGACGAACCGTCGACCGCTGCTTCCGCGTCGACGGGGCGCTCAACTCCGACGGTCGCACCGCCGTCGCCTTACCGCCGACCTGAGCCCACGGCCACATCGGCGCCCGTCAGCCCGTCCCCGGTCGGTTCGTTCCCCACCGCACCGGCCCCGTCGACAACCCGGCCGACGGCTCCGCGGCCCTCCACCACCCGGCCGGAGGCACCGACCACTGCGGCTGCCTCCGCCCCCTCGCCACGAACCGGCTCCGACGGTGAGATCGACCTGCCGCTCGAAGGCGACCCCGACCCGGCACCCGAAACCACCCCCGCAGCCGCCGAAGCCTTGGCCGACGACCTGATCGCCCCGCCCCCGCGCGAGACCCCGATCCGCCCCTCCACGCGCTTCGTCTCCAATGCCGCCCACGACGATGCCGCCCACGATGCCTCCACACCGACGCCGCAGTCACCCGACTCGGGCCAAGCCGCTCCCGGGCTCTATCCCGAGCCGGTGCCGGCAACACCCGGGGATGGCAAGCCCAGCGGAAGTCTCGTGGGCGCGATCGGCGCCGTAGCCGCAGCGGCCGTAGCCGCCGTCAAGAAGGTCGGCAAGACCGACCCCGACGACGACCAGCCCCCGGAGACCGCCGCGTCCTCGGCCCCTCTGCCCCGCGAAGAAAGACCGTCGACCGGCCCGTCCACGCGGCGGGCCAACAGCACCGGCGAGCCAAGCCCGTCCGCCGAGCCGGCTGCGACGTCCGGGGCTTCGAGCGGCACAGAGTCGGCGGGCGCCAGATCGGGTCAGCCGAAGCCTTCGCCGGCTGCTGCCGCCCTCGCTGCTGCGGCGGCGGCCGCGGCAGCCGCAGCGGCGGCGGCCGGGGATCGTGGCCCGTGGTCCGACCTCGCCGGCCGTTCCGAACCGGACGACCGCACGGCCGACGTGATAACCGCGTATCCCAGTGCCCGCCCGGGCCCGGCCGGAGCCATCCACGGCGTCGGCATCACGGTGCTGGTGACCGATCTTGCCCGTTCAGCGGCGTTCTACCGCGACACGCTCGGGTTCTTCGAGATCGACAGCGGCGAGGGCAGTGCCGTGCTCGCCTCCGGCGACACCCGCCTGGTGCTGCGGACCGTCCACGATCTCTCCGCCGAGCCCGGCCGGCTGATCTTCCTGAATCTCGAGGTGGGCGACGTCGAGGCCAGCTATCAGGAACTACAGGCCAAGGGCGTCGAGTTCGTCCACGGCCCGCGCCCGGTCAACCGCGGCGACCGCCTCGAGCTCTGGTCCGCCACGTTCCGCGATCCCGACGACCACAACATCGCCATCACCCAGTGGCGTGCCGTCCAGTGACCCGACCCGACAACCACAGCAGCGCCATCGCCAACTGACGCGCGATCCGGTGGACGGCCGACCAGGGCCGGACCATCGGCGCCGTCAGCGGGGCCGCCGATCCCCGGCCGGACAGTCGGTGCCGTCAGCCCAGGATCGAACGGCGAACGTAAAGGGCGTAGGCCCACGCCGCGCCGAAGATCAGCCCGAGGACTGTGAGTGACCAGTGGAAGAACCCGCTGGCCAGCAGCAGGACCTGGAGGGCTGTGCCGGCCTGCCAGGCCCAGGCGCGACGCATCACGCCCGAGAGCAGCAGCGCCACCACCGCCAGTGCGACCACTGTCGCGATCCCCCAGCCGCTCAGGTCGCCCGCGAAGATCCGGATCGGCTGGATGGCCAGCAGCAGCACGATGGCCTCGAGCACGAGAGCGCCGGCGCCCAGTCCCCGTACGGCGGCTTGGGGGTTGCGAAGCCCCGAGCGCCGCACCGGCACCGCTTCCGGCTGGTTGTCCGGCTCCGGTGGCGAAGTCACCGCTTCAGCAGCTTCCGCGCGTCGGCGACCGTGACCACCGACCCTGTGATGATCACGCCGACGCCGCTGAGCTCGCCGGACGTGTCCTCCTCGGCGATCACCACGGCCTCCTCGATCGCGTCCGGCATGGTGTATGCGACCGTCACCCGATCTTCGCCGAAGATGTCCGTCGCCAGCTGGGCCAGTTCGTCCGCCGGCATCGACCGGGGCGAGCTGTTCTGAGTCACCACGATCCGCGCCGCCACCGGCTCGAGCAGGTCGAGCAGCCCGGAGACGTCCTTGTCGGCCAGCACTGCCACGACCGCGACCAGGTGCCGGAACGAGAACTCGTCCTCGAGCGCGCTCACCGTCGCCGCCATGCCGTGCGGGTTGTGGGCCCCGTCCAGCAGGATCGTCGGCGCGCTCCGCACCCTCTCGAGCCGGCCGGGCGAGTCGACCTGCGCGAACCCTTCGCGTACGAGCTCCACGTCGAGCTGCTTGCCGGCGCCCGCGCCGAGGAACGCCTCGACGGCGGCCAGCGCGATCGCCGCGTTCTGGGCCTGGTGCGCGCCGAACAGCGGCAGGAAGACCTCGTCGTACACGCCACCGAGCCCCTGCAGCGTCAGCACCTGACCGCCGACCGCCTGGGTCCGCTCGATCACGCCGAACTCGCTGCCCTCGCGGGCCACGGTCGCGTCCATCTCGGCGGAGCGCTCGAGGATCGGCCGCATGGCCTCCTCGGTCTGCAGCGCCGAGATCACCGTGGCGCCCTTGTGGATGATGCCGGACTTGGCCCAGGCGATGTCCTCGATCGTGTCGCCGAGCCACTCGGTGTGGTCGAGCCCGATCGGCAGGATGACTGCGACGCCAGCGTCGATGACGTTCGTCGAGTCCTCCTCGCCGCCGAGACCCACCTCGACGACGGCGATGTCCACCGGGGCGTCGGCGAAGGCCGCGTACGCCATCGCGGTCGTCACGTCGAAATAGGTGAGCGGCTCGGAGTTGCGGGCGTCGATCAGTTCGACGAGCGGCGCGATCTCGTCATAGGTGGCCGCGAGCTGCTCCTCGGAGATCGACTCGCCGTCGAGGCTGATCCGCTCGCGGACCGTCTCGAGATGCGGGCTGGTGTAGCGGCCGGTGTGCAGGCCGTGCGCCCGCAACAGCGCGTCGATCATGCGGGCGGTGCTGGTCTTGCCGTTCGTACCGGTCAGGTGGATCGCCGGGTAGGCCCGCTGGGGGGTGCCGAGCACGTCCATCAGGTCCCGGATCTTCCGCATGTCGAACGCCATGCGGGTGAATCCGCGCCCGTCGAGCGCTGCTTCGACCTCTGCGTATGTGCTCATGATGTGGGCAACGCTCCCAGGGCTGCGGCAATTCTCGTGAGGTCCGCCTCGGCGGTCGAGAGCCGGTCTTTGATCTTGTTGACGACCTGCGCGGGCGCCTTGCCGATGAACGACTCGTTGCCGAGCTTGGCCCGGCACTGCGCCGCTTCCTTCTCGGCGGCCGCGCGGTCCTTCTCGAGACGGGCCCGTTCGGCGGCGACGTCGATCGTGCCGCGGGTGTCGAGGTCGACCGTGATCGCCCCGGAAACCGCCAGCGTCGCCGTGGCCGTGAAGTCGGGACCCGGTGTGTCGAGGCGGGCCAGCGAGCGGATCAGCGGCTCGTGCGTATCGATGCCGACGTTGCCCAGGCCGGTCAGCGCGGCGGAGACCCGCTGGCTCGGCTTGAGGCCCTGGTCGGAACGGAATCGCCGGACCTCGGTGACGACCTTCTGCAGCGCGGCCACCTCCTCCTCGGCAGCGTCGTCGATCAGCTCCTTGTCGAGGGTCGGCCAGGACGCCCGGACGACGGTCTCACCACCAGTGAGCGCGATCCACAGCTCCTCGGTCACGAACGGGATCACCGGGTGCAACAG
>DASRYP010000879.1:0-4503 GCA_035687165.1 Actinoplanes sp.
CGGCTGGCAGGCGGCGGTCTGCGCCCCGCTGCCCGACATGGCGGGCGCCGTACTGCTCGCCTGGGACGAGCCGCAGACCTTCTACGTCTTCGACCGGGCGGTCATCGCGACGCTCGCCCTCTACATCGGCCAGGCCCTCGACCGGGCGGTCAAGCATGACGCCCGCGCCGCGATCACCGAGACCCTCCAGCAGGCGATGCTGTCGCAACTGCCGGACGTCGACGACTACGAACTGGCGGCCTACTACCGGGCGGCCGCCTCGCAACGCGTCGGCGGCGACTGGTACGACGTGATCCCCGGCGCCGACGACCGGCTCGCCCTGGTCATCGGCGACGTGGTCGGCCACGACACGGCGGCCGCGGCCCGCATGGGCCAGCTGCGCAACATGCTGCGGGCTTACCTGGTCGATCGCCGCGAACCCCCGTCCGCGCTGCTGCGCCGCCTGGACGCCGCGAACCACGCGCTGGGCGAGCCCACGATGGCGACGGCGGTGGTCGCGTTCATCGACCAGGCCCCCAGCGGAGGCCACCGTCTGCGCTGGTCGAACGCGGGCCACCCACCACCCGTCGTGATCCAGCCGGACGGCGAGGTACGCCCGCTGACCGGCAACGACATGCTGCTCGGCGCCCGCCGTGGCACCCCGAGGCACACCTACACGGCGCCGCTGCCGCCCGGCTCGACGGTGCTGCTGCACACCGACGGCCTGGTCGAGAACAGGGCGCAACACATCGACGAGGGTTTCGCTCGCCTCTACCGCCGCCTGCAGATCCGCAACTTCGGCATGCCCCGCGACCTGCTGGGCCGCCTGGCCGGCGAAATGCCCGGCGACCGAGCCGACGACATCGCCATGCTCGCCGTCCGCATCCCGGGCCGCCGCTGATCCCGGTCGCCCTCAACCGCAACGGCTTCCGCCTGGGCGCTTACCGTGCGGGGCGCTCAGCGGGTGGGGGTGAACAAGGCCAGCGCTTCGCTGAGGCGGGCGCGCGCCCAGTCGTACTGCTGGGGGTCGGCATGGTCGCGGAAGACCGTTTCGATCACCATGATCAGGGACAGATGCAGGCCGTAGAGGCGGCGGCGGGCCTCTTCGTTCGGGGTGAAGCCGGTCTTGCCGTAGCCGCGGACGAACGCGGCCGAGCTGCCGAACGCGGTCAGTTGGGTGGCGACGAAGCCGGCCTCGATCAGGGGGTCGCCGTAGAAAGCGCGTTCGTGGTCGATGACACAGACGATCTTGCCGTCGCGGACCAGGACGTTGTTCGCCCACAGGTCCCACTCGACGAAGCGCGGCTCGATCACCGCGTCCAGGCAGGCGGCCTCGGCGGCGATCAGGGCACGGATCGAGGCGTAGTCGTGGCCCAGGTCGACGCCGCGCCGTTCGCCGTCACCGAGCACGTCCTCCAGCAGGCCGAGGAAATACTCGCGCCAGGTCGCGCCGGCGGGCCCGGTGAGCGGTCCGAACCCGGCACCCCGGATCGAGTTCAGCTCGCGGGTCACCCCGCCCAGCGCGTCGTCCAGGATCTCCTGCTCGCACGCCGACAACGTTTTGCGAATCAGGCCGAAGTTGTCGGCGTCGACGTAGGGCATGGCGAACCACGGAGCATCGACCAGCTCGCGGCTGGTGTCGGCGAAATCAACCACCGGCACCGGCACCGTGGTGTGCGTACGGATCAGTTCGAGCGCGGCCAGTTCGGTCGCCATCGCCCCACGTTCGTAGGTCATCACCTCGACCCCGGGCGGCGGCGCGATCTTGAATACGACCTGGTGGCCGTCGCGCAGCCGGACACGGTAGGCCACGTTGAACCACCCGTGGCCCAGTTCGTACGCCCAGCTGTCGCCGTCCGGGATCTGCGAGACGCCGTACGCCGCGGCGACCATCTCCCGCAGGGTCGACAGCGGCTGCCGGTTCTTGGTGATGCTCTCCATGGTGGGTCAGGATCCTACGTAGTCCGCCAGGTGCTCGGCGGTGCGGGTCGCGCGGGCCGCCACCAGGTCGGCCGGCGTGCCCTCGAAGACGATGCGGCCGCCGTCGTGACCTGCGCCGGGGCCCAGGTCGATGATCCAGTCGGCGTGGGCCATGACCGCCTGGTGGTGCTCGATGACGATCACCGACTTGCCCGATTCGACGAGGCGGTCGAGCAGGCCGAGCAGATTCTCCACGTCGGCCAGGTGCAGGCCGGTGGTCGGCTCGTCGAGGATGTAGACCCCGCCCTTCTCGGCCATCCGGGTCGCCAGCTTGAGCCGTTGCCGTTCGCCGCCCGAGAGCGTAGTCAGCGGCTGGCCGAGCTTGAGGTAGCCGAGCCCGACGTCAGCCAGCCGCACCAGGATCGCGTGCGCGGCCGGGATTTTCGTGTCGCCCGAACCGAAAAACTCCGCGGCGTCGGCCACCGGCATCTCCAGGACCTCGGTGATGTCCTTGCCACCGAACTTGTACTCCAGCACCGACGCGTCGAACCTTTTGCCCTCGCACACCTCGCAGGTCGTGGCCATGCTCGCCATGACTCCGAGGTCGGTGTAGATCACGCCCGCACCGCTGCAGTTCGGGCAGGCCCCCTCGGAGTTCGCGCTGAACAGGGCCGGCTTCACCCCGTTGACCTTGGCGAACGCTTTGCGGATGGGTTCCAGCAGGCCCGTGTACGTCGCCGGGCTGCTCCGCCGCGAGCCCCGGATCGCGCCCTGGTCGACCGCGACGACGCCCTCGCGCGGCGCCACCGAGCCGTGGATCAGCGAGCTCTTGCCGGAACCGGCCACCCCGGTGATCACCGTCAGCACCCCGAGCGGGATGTCGACGTCCACGTCCTTCAGGTTGTGGCTGTCGGCGCCACGCACCTCGAGCGTGCCCGACGGCTGGCGCACCTTCTCCTTCAGCGTGGCGCGGTCGTCGAGGTGCCGGCCGGTCAGCGTGCCGCTGGCCCGCAGATCCTCGATGCTGCCCTCGAAGACCACCTCGCCGCCCCCGCTGCCCGCGCCCGGGCCCAGGTCGATGATGTGGTCGGCGATCGCGATCGCCTCGGGCTTGTGCTCCACCACCAGCACGGTGTTGCCCTTGTCGCGCAGCTGCAGGAGCAGGTCGTTCATGCGCTGGATGTCGTGCGGGTGCAGCCCGATCGTGGGCTCGTCGAAGACGTACGTGACGTCGGTCAGCGCCGAGCCGAGGTGCCGGATCATCTTGGTGCGCTGCGCCTCGCCACCCGACAGCGTGCCCGACGGCCGGTCGAGGGACAGATAACCCAGGCCGATGCGGACGAACGAGTCGAGCGTGTCGCCCAGCGCGTCCAGCAGCGGCGCCACCGACGGCTCCGTCAGCTCGCGCACCCACCCGGCCAGGTCGCTGATCTGCATCGCGCAGCAGTCGGCGATGCCGATGCCGTTGATCTTCGACGAGCGGGCCGGCTCGCTCAGCCGGGTGCCGTCGCAGTCGGGGCAGGTCTTGAAGACGGCCACCCGCTCGACGAAGGCTCGGATGTGCGGCTGCAGCGCGTCGATGTCCTTCGACAGCATGGACTTCTGGATCGACGGCACCAGACCGGCGTACGTCAGGTTGATGCCCTCGATCTTGACCTTGGTCGGCTCCTTGTAGAGCAGGTCGTCGAGCTGCTTCTTGGTGAACTTCTTGATCGGCTTGTCGGGGTCGAAGTAGCCGACACCGCGGAAGATCCGCCCGAACCAGCCCTCCATGCTGTAGCCGGGGATCGTGATCGCTCCGTCGTTGAGCGACTTCTCCTCGTCGTACAGCTGGGTCAGGTCGATGTCGTTGACCTGCCCCCGCCCCTCGCAGCGCGGGCACATGCCGCCCAGCAGACTGAACGTGCGCTTCTCCTGGACCTCGCGGCCGCCCTTCCGCAGCGTCACCGCGCCCGCGCCGCTGACCGACGCGATGTTGAAGGAAAAGGCCTGCGGCGAGCCGATGTACGGCTTCCCGAGCCGGCTGAACAGGATGCGCAGCATGGCGTTGGCGTCGGTGGCGGTGCCGACCGTGGAACGGACGTCGCCGCCCATCCGCTCCTGGTCGACGAGGATCGCCGTGGTCAGCCCGTCGAGCACGTCGACGTCGGGCCGCGCCATCGACGGCATGAAGTTCTGCAGGAAGCTGCTGTACGTCTCGTTGATCAGCCGCTGCGACTCGGCGGCGATCGTGCCGAAGACCAGCGAGCTCTTGCCCGAGCCGGAGACGCCGGTGAAGACCGTGAGGCGACGCTTCGGGATGTCGACGCTGACGTCCTTGAGGTTGTTCACGCGTGCCCCGTGCACCCGGATCATGTCGTGGCTGTCGGCGTCGCGCATTCCGGCTCCCTGGGTTCGGCGGCTTCCCCTGGGAACTTTAGGCGCGGCGACGTACGCGGTGCTTCTTTGATTCGGCATTAGGTGCTACTTACCGCGCTGGTGCGGGTAAGATCGCGGTGTCCGTGGTGAACCGCAGGACGTCGTCGGCGTCGCGGGTGAACCGGTTGACCAGCTTCGCCGCCTTCGATGTCGGGTTCGCGGCGTTGGCTTCACGCCCGGACGACA
>DASRYP010000880.1:0-6093 GCA_035687165.1 Actinoplanes sp.
GGTCTTCGTAGGGGTGCAGGCCGCGGGTGTTGCAGAGGTAGTCGAGCCAGGCCCGCAGGTCGGAGGCGAGGCGGCGGGCCGAGGCGAGGTTCGGCCGGATTGTGCAGTGGTGGCGCAAGTAGTTGCTGGTCGGGGTGTGGATGCGGCCGTTGATGGTGATGAACGGGGCGAGGACGCGGTCGGTCACGTTGACGGGTAGGGCGTCTTCGCCGAGTACGGCGGCCACAATGGCGGGTTCGTACTCGATGGGTTCGTGCACCTTGACGGTGTGTGGCACGGGCTCGGTCTCCTTCGGACAGGTGTCGTTGCCTGCCGAACCCGAGTCGAGTCCACGTGGTGTAGCAACGGAAAGTCCCCCGGACCGTAGCAGGTCCGGGGGACATCCCGATTGGTCAGGCGTACAGCCTCATCTGAGGTCTCAAGACACCCCCGCAGGGGACACCCTGAGAATGGTCAGTCTCAGCTGTTCCTGGGAAGTCAGGGGATGTCTCCCCGCTGCGGCTGTCTCCTCGGCGTCACCGAATCCATCGATCCTCCTCCCGATAAATGGGATGACTCCCCCGCTGCGACCACCGATCAGCGCAACTCGACCTCGATCTGATCCTCGGCAAGCCACTGGAGGATCTGGTCGAACTTGGCAGTCAGATGGCTATGGGCCACCTCAGCGTGGTGCCAGACCAGGCGGAACGGCCACTCGGCGCCCCACCCGCCCGTCACACAGTCGTGGAGCGCGTCGCCGTTCCAGCCGAAGTAACCGCCAGGACCGTTGATGGCCTCGCCGATGGCGCAGTAGAAGCCTTCGATGTCGGTGACGTGACGCCCGTCGAGCTGGTAGGCGCTGTCGGCTGGCTTGTCAGGCGCGTCGGACCGATGGTGGGCCAAGGCCGCTCCGGACCACAGATTTCGGAGCTCCCGGCCATAGCCTGCCCAAAGGCCCGGTTCGGTAGGGCCGCCGGTGTGCCACAGGTTCCAAATAGGCAGCGCCGAACTCGGCATCGGCTCAGAGATCGCGCCGTCCAGGTCGACATCGACGAGGTCAGCAGCCAGGACCGAGGGACGAACTCTAGTCAGTGATGCTCGGAGATGAGTGCCGATCACGCGGTTGACTACACCGTTCTGGTCCACGCTGTAGAGGGTCGCGTCGATCGACCGACGATGCAGAGCGCCACCTGGGTTGCCCGCCCCCTTGGCCAGCGCGTCCAGAGCACGGCGCAGCGGCAGGTGGGGCATGCACCCGAGAAGTGTCGTCCCGCGCACCGTGGACGGCGAATCGACGAATAGCCCTTCAATATCAGCGCACGCCGCGATCACGGCGTCTGGTTCTTCCATGGTGGATTCATCGACCAACAGCCAGCGAAGCGGGACGTCTTCGTCCCAGTGCCATCGCTTGTCCTGCGGACTCGTCTCTTCACCGGGCACGTGGATCCCTCGCCAGCATGAGTGAGGCCGAGCCGAGATCGAGTGGGTTGATGCCCGCATCGAGATGGATGTGGGCGTCCTTCGGCGCTCGCGAGTCCGACAACGCGAGCAGCATCCGAGCGAGATCACGTAGGCCCGCAGGATCGCCGAAGATCTCAACTGAACCATCGACGATCTCGACGGCGACCGATCCGCCTTCGGCGGGAGCGACAACGCCGACCGCGGGATCGTACGGCGGGACCGAAAGTGAGACCTCGTTCATGGCCTGAGTGTGCCGCATCCGGATGAGGTTGCGCCTTCCGCCCATAAGCCACCTCATCGAGCCCGGAGAACACTTCGTTCGCCGATGGTGCCGCTGACTACCTCGGGTCGTCGGTGTCCCAGGGGTGGAGAAACTGTCCAGGCAGAAGGTTCCAGGCGTGGAGGGCGGTATCGAGTTCCGCCCCGTCTGCGACGGTCGCGGCACGCACGAGTACCGCGCCGGCGTCGTAATCGAACCCGTCCAACTGGTCGGCGTCGTAATCCCAGTGCTCCAGCTTGAAGGTGCGATCACGGTCGGGTCGAACCCAGCCCTCTCGACTGGCGACATGATCGGCGTCAGCTCGAATGGGGCGGATGTCGACGAAGGCCCTTCTTCCCTGACCGGAGGGAGAGACCTCGGTCACCAACCGACGGCCGAGACGGAGGGCGTTCAGCTTGTCGGTCTGCCACTGCGCCGGGTCGTGTTCGTTCATCACTCGTCTTCCCCCGCCGGCTCGGGAAGGGGTCTGAGGTGGCGAACCTTTTCTTGCTTCTCACGAGCGATCGCCTCGAACTCCGGGCGCAGCCGTTCGTGTAAGTCGCGGGCGTAGGCGAGGGCGGCGTTGCGTTCCCGGCGGGCGGCCTTGAGTTCGGCTCGGAGTTCACGGATGGTCTCATCCCGCTCGCGGACCCTGTCGAACAGTTCTGCGGCGCTCGGCGTCTCGCCGAGGGCGGCGAGTTGTGCCCGGACGAGGACCGGGATGTTCTCCCGGATGCTCGCCATCGCCTCCTTGTGGTGGTTGTAGGTCGATCCGCGAGACACGCCGGCGACCTGGCAGAGACTCACCGTGGAGACGGGCTTGTCGGCAGCCGCGAGGATCGCCGCAGCCAGCATGAGCCGGGTTGGGACAGGAACGTTGCCGAGATGATTGCCGAGCTCGTTGGCGTCGGCGCCGCCGCGAGTTGCCTCGGCGTAGGCGGCCGCCGCCAGGTGCAGGGCTTCCAAGCTGTCGACGTCGCTCATGCCGCCAGCCCCAGCGCCTCGGCGACGTACTCGTCGAGTTCCGTGGCGATGATCCGAGCGAGCTCGTCGTCGCTGACCTCCGCGAACTCTGCCACGACCTCGGGCATCGCTTCAGCGATCTTCCGTGCGCTGCGATGCAGCGCCGGGTGCATGCGGAGTTCCAGGCGGCGGCGCAGCTCGATGCGGGCACGCTGGCCTGGAGTCATGGCCGAGTTGCGGCATTCGAAGGGCCGGCAGAGCCGGAAATCAGCGGCGCCCTCGCCTCCGCAGAGCGCGCCTTCGGCGGAGTAGATGCAGATCGTGTACGGCCCGACCGCGATGTTGGTGTTCTTCTTACCGGCGGCCTTGAGCCGAGCGGTGCTGATCGGAGCGGGGTTCGACAGCGCAGGATCTTGCCTCGCGACCGTCTGCCGCATGCGCGCGACCCCCTTGCCGCCAAGGTCGTCGGGATTCAGGGCGGCCCGGCGCAGGACCCGGCCGATGTGCTCGTGCTGGAGTTCGAGGGCGTCCACGGGATCAGCCAGGTGAATGATCTTGTAGACGTCGGCGTGATAGCCCATGGCGACTGACTGGTGGTTCCACTGCCCGAACTGGGCGGCGAGGGCATTGCCGAGGTCTCGGGAGGCGTACGCCTGAATCGCGGTGATCCGGATCTGCGAGATGTTGACCTTGGTGACGTCGCTGAGGTCGACCGGCGTGACGCCGCGGTCGTGGAGGCGCTTGGCACCCTTGATCAGCCAGTCCGTGAAGCTGAGGTCCAGGTGGACCGTGTCTCTCCCGGAGCGGACGCTCGCCGTGATGAGCTGGGCGTCGAACAGCAGCGGCTCGCCGGTGAGGGTGCTGTTGGCCGGAGTGATCCCGTGGATGCGGTGGAGTTCCTCGATCACTTCGACGATGCGGACGACGCGCTGGTTGACCTTCCAGGTGGTGCGCTGCGGCGCCATCCGGTTCTTGGTCTTGTACCCACGCATGGTGGTCACTTCGTACGTCTCGCCGTTCGGGCGGGTCTTGGTCTCACGTGTGATGCAGCCGGGGGTGAGACAGGCGAGGTCCTTGTCCCGCAACCCACAGGTCGCGGCCAGGTAGTACATCGCGTAGTAGACAAGGGCGCTCTGCCAGAAGTGCAACTCGTCGCGGACGGGTAGGAGCCGTCGGGTCCAGCTCGCCGTGCTGGCGCCGGCGGAGTGAGGCAGTTCGGTGACCGACAGTTCGCAAGGGTTGCCGCCGTGTTCGTCGAGGTCTTCGTTTTGAAAGCGACGCATGGCGTAGCGTCCCCACAGATACGCCTCATCGCCGTCGGGGGCGCCGCAGAGCATCCCCAGGGCGCTGTGGGCGAGTGTGAGTCCGCCGGTGCTGTTGCGGCGGCCGGGCAGTTTGCCGAGGCGGGCATGCACGTCCTGAGCGACATCGAACATCGCGTCGTAGCCTTCTTGCTGGCTGGCAGGTCCGTCTTCCGGGGAGACGGTGTGCTCGGCCCACCAGCGGGAGTGCTCAAGGATGTCATCGGCGATGTGATCGAACACCCAGGCCACGAAACCGAGGCAGCGGCCGACGTCCTCGTGTGGACGGCGAAGGTTCCGCTTCGGGCGGGAGCCACTGCCGAACAGACTGGTGGTCTCCTCGCCGTCGAAGGGCTCGGAACCGAGCAGGTTCGGTCGTCCGACGATGGTGCGGATCGACCAGAGTGACGTCAGTTGCTGGGCTCGTCCGCGCAGCGTGCCGGCGGCCAGCTGTGCCCCGGTGAGCTTCTCCTCCCGGCTCTGGGGTTGTTGCATCAATACGCGGACGCGGCCCCAGTCGTCGGACGTGGGCGTGATGATGTGGTGGGTGTCGAGAACGGTGAGCACGAGCCGCAGTTGTTTGAGGTTGCCCTGCGCGGTGACCAGTTTGATCGGCTCCTGGATGGCTGACCACGACGTGGCAATGGGATCGTGCGGTGCCCAGCTCGCGGCCAGGCCGGGATCGAGTTGCAGCAGAATCCATTCCTTGGCAGCGGTGCGCCACTGAACCGGGATCCCGCTGAAGTCCAGTGCCGTCTGACCACCATGCTTGCTGGTCCACCTGGGATGACCCGCGGTGTCCCAACGGTCTTGCGCGAAGTGAATCGCCTGCTGGATGTCGTAGCCGAGCGGAATCAGCGTACGCACGTCGACGTCGTCGGCGACAACCTTGCTGGTCTCGTCTTCGGTGGGTGGGCGCAGCCGTAGAACGGTGGCGTGGCCGGCTGAGGAGGTCATCGACGCAGCTCCGTGTAGAGACCGTTGACGTTGAGGATGTGCGGGGTTAGATCGGTGGCGGACTTGACCGTCTCCACGAGCGCGGCGGGGAACTGGGCGAGCGACTCGCGAGCGTAGAAATGCAACAGGCTCGCTTCGCCGTTTTCCCACTCGTCGGGGTCGTTGTCCCGGATGATCTCGGCGAACGCGACTGTAGCCAGCAGTCCGGGGACGTGGTCGGCGGTGCGGTAGCCCTTTGGACAGACGAAGCAGGCTGCGAGCCCCAGGGAGCACGGCGTGTCGGTGTTGTCGGGGTCGTTTCCGCCGGTGGCGCAGACGCCGACGACAACGTCGAGCAGGTCGTACTCGTCGACGTCTGCCAGCTCCTTCGCGACGCCGTCGGTGGCGCCGGCGACGGGTGCCGCGAACCGGGCGAGCGCCTGTTCGACGATGTCGTCCTGGGCGGCCGTGGCGTGCGCAACCAGGGTGTGCTCGGGAAGCACGTGGGCGAGGTAGTGGAGCCGTGTGCGACGGCCGTGCCCGTGAACATCAGCGTTGGGGTTCTTCTTGATACCGCGTTCCAGGGACTTGTTGCGGAGTGCTCGGAACCGCAACCCGTGGTCACGACGGATGATGTCGGGGGTTTTCCAGTGCGGGTCGAAGGCGGTCGAACGCCACCCGTGGTGGATCCGGTTGGTGGTCAGGATCTCGGCGCGCTGGCAGTCGCGCCAGTGCTCGACGTAGATCTTGTTGACCACATCGGGGATCTCGTCCGCATCAGCGCCGGCGAGGTGGACGGCTCGATAGTGCCGGTTGAACCTGGTGAGGGCCGTAAGCGTGGCCACCATGCCGCCGGCCGAGAACATGGACTCCGTGGAGACGGGAAGTTTGTCCTCGCTGTGATTACGCGCCTTGGCGGTCAGCAGCAGACCGTGTTCTTCACCCGTGTAAATCAGATCCGTCGGTTCGGTGCGGAGCATCGTGGCCTGGTTCAAGCCCGTGTCGTCGGCGAGGCACTGCAGGATCAGGCCAGAGACGAGGATGTCGTTGCTCAGGTGCAGCGCGATGCCGATCTCGGTGATCGCAGCGCTGAGCGGATTCAGTTGCCGACGCCCGTCGGTGTGGCCGAAGATCTCCGGGTGCAGCAGGCACCACGCAATGAGTTCGGCGCGGGAGGCACCGTAGCGAGGCTGC